>JASEHB010000171.1 GCA_030018745.1 Desulfatibacillaceae bacterium
GTTCAATCACCCAGGGCGCATGAGCCTTTTTGCACCTGGGCCAGGGTTAAGGAAGCAGTCATCTTAAATTTTCATTTATAAGGAGCATACCCGATGAGCATGGGAGAACCTTCAACCGCCGCAAAAAAGTCACCGCACCCGCCTTCTGGCAGCATAAACGGTCTGGCCGATTTTGCGGAAAAATTCATCATCGAGCTTACCGGCTCCCGCGAGTTCACCGAGCTTTCCTCACGGCTCACGCCAAGGCTTATCCGCCGCTGGGCAGGGCAGAGCACATGGCGAAAAATGTTCACCCGGCCCGTGGAAAACGCACTCAAGAGCCACGGCCCCGGCCTTTCGGACTTGAGCCAGAAACCGCCCATGCGCCAGGCCTTTTCCGGCATGGACATGGTCAAGCTCTTTTTGGAGCAGCTTCCCTGGCTCATCAACACCGGGGCTTTAACCCTCCAGGACATTGCCCACGCTTTGGAAGCCCTGCCTGTTGAGGAGAAAAAGCAGATATTTGAAGCCGTGCTTGCAAGTGCGGACTACGCCGGGGCTGCGGAGCTTCTCACAAGCTGCGCCAGGATTGTAAACGAGGTGCACAAGGATAACCCCACCTTTATGGCGGATCACCTCACCCCTTCAATTGAAAACCTTGTGGCGCATCTGGATTTCGGCGAGCTTGA
The DNA here is from genome assembly GCA_030018745.1 of Desulfatibacillaceae bacterium. Lineage (GTDB taxonomy): Bacteria > Desulfobacterota > Desulfobacteria > Desulfobacterales > Desulfatibacillaceae > JAGVAW01. The sequence goes on from JASEHB010000171.1 coordinate 669, forward strand.
GGAGCTTTATTTCGGCTCCACCCAGGATATCAATGCCCTGGCCGCTGCCTTTTTAAATGCCATTATGGAGTACCCCAGCAAGTTAATCTGCCTTGCAAGCCTTTTGCCGGGCCTTGCCAACCTGGCGGGCGCAGTGCTTTTCCAGGTGCTGGAAAAGGCAAACTCCATGTCCGGCGACCTTGTGGCAGAGGTGCTGTTAAGCCTGCTGGACGATATGGACGGCAAGGCTGCGGGCCAGCTTGCCAACCAGTTCTTTGAGCTGGTGAGAAAAATCCACACGGGCAGCGCGCTTCTGGGGCCTCCGGGCAAGCCGGAGCTTACAACAGCCCTAACCCGCAAGCTTGCCGAGCTTGGGGCCTCCATTGACCCCGTGCTTTTGTGGAAGGCCCGCATGGCCTTTGTCCAGTTAAAGGAGGCAAGGCTTTCTGCAAGAAGCGAGCTTCTGCGGGGGAATCCGGATCTGCTGCGCCAGCGGCTCACTGAGCAGCCTGCCCTCAAAAACATCGGCATACGCATAAAAAGGCGCAACCTTGAGCTTTTGGATGACCTGGATGATACAGAGCTTTCCAAGGCCCTTTCAGAAGGAGCCGCAGCCTTTGACGCCAATATGCTTGCAGAAGTTGCAAACCTGTTTTGTCGGCTTTTGAACAGGGTGCACGCACAGAAGCCGGACTTTGTGCGAGATGTGGCCGTGCAGTTTGCAAACTCGGCGGACAGCTTTGAATTCAACGAAACCGCAAAATGGCTGGGCGAAGATCTTTCCCAGGCCCTAAAGCCCCTGCTGCGCGCTGTCCTTCCCGGCCTGATGAACGGGCTGGCCAATGCAGCAGCACCTGATGACGATGAATACGGCCAGGAAATGGCGGATGCCCTAAGCGCCCTTTCCGCGCTCACCCTTGGCAAGGAGGCATAGCAAATGGACCCCATTTTTAATGAAGCAGCCACAAAAATCCAGAATTCAAGCCTCCTTGAATACAAGAAAAATGGAGGCCGGGTTATAGGCTATGTTTGCAGCCATGTGCCCGAAGAGGTGATAGCAGCCGCAGACATGCTGCCCTTCCGTTTGAGGGGCATTGAAATAAAATCCACGGCAATAGGCGACTCCTACTTTGGCCCCTTTGTGTGCAGTTGCCCCAAGGCTCTGCTGCAAAACGCAGGCGAAGGCCGCTTCTCCTTCCTTGACGGCGCAATAATGGTTCAGGCCTGCGACTCCATGCGCCGACTTGACGAATGCTGGCGCAAGGCGGGAACTGATTTCCCCGGCTCTTTGCCGGATTTTTTTCATTACTTTGCCGTACCCCACAAGGTTACGGAATATTCTGTGCAGTTCTTTGCAGAGGAAATTGAAAAGCTTGCCAAGGCCATTGAGGAGCATTTTAAAGTCTCCATCACAGAGCAGAAACTTGATGAGGCCATCGAGACCTACAACACCACCCGCGATCTATTGGTTCAACTGGAAGCCCTGCGCCACAGGGACAGCCCGCCCCTTACGGGCAGCGAGGCAATGGCAATAGTGCTGGCAGGAACAGCCATGCCCAAAAGCGATTACAACAAGCTGCTTGGCGCAACCATAGAGGATTTGAAAAAGCAGCGGGCAAAAACCCATGCAGGCAAGCCCCGCATTCTGCTGGCAGGCTCGGTGGTGGATGATCTCACCCTGATAGACGCCATTGAGGCTGAAGGTGCGGTGGTGGTGGCAGATACCGTGTGCTTTGGCGCAAGGGCCTATTCCGGCCATGTGGAAAAGGGGAATTCAAGATGGGAAACCCTTGCACGGCGCTATCTTAATGAGCAGTTCTGCCCCAGAATGTTCGGCTATTCCAACGAGCGCTACGAGCTTATCCTAAAAAAATTCAAGGACTCCAAGGCAGATGGAATTGTTTTTCAAAACATCCGCTTCTGCGACCTGCACGGCTCGGAAAACGGCCTTTTCAACAAACGCCTGGACAAGGCAGGCATTCCCAACACCCGCATAGAGCGCGAATACGGCGAGCTTTCCGATGAAGGCCGGGTGCGTATGCGCATAGGCGCTTTTCTGGAAACTTTAGAACGCGGCAAAAGCGCCGCCTGAAAGGAAATACGCTCATGAGACAGGAGCTGATGGAATACGATTTCATCTGGTCTGTTAACAACCTGCTTTCAACAGCAGCCAAAACAGCCAAGGGAACCCCAAAGGAGTACCAGGCTCTTTTGAAGCGCATACCCCACTTTGCAGATCTAATTGACTCAATGGTGGGCCTTGGCGAGCCGGGCATTGTCTTTCTGGAGAGCTTTGCAGAATACACGGACATGATTTTAAAGGCAAAGGCCCAGGGCAAGAAAACCTGCTTCACCACCTTCTGCCAGTCGCCGGTCATCCTTCATGCAATGGATGTAGTACCCCTGGTACTGGAGGTGCTCACAGTTGCGGGAACCCTCATCCGCAAAAGCGCCATCGGCGAGTTCATGGACTACTGCCTGGAGGCCGGCTTCACTGAAACTTCCTGCTCATCCCAGCGCGGGTCCATGGGCGCATATCTTGCCGGGCTTGCAGAAAAGCCCGACTTTGTGCTCATTGACACGCCGGGAATATGCGATACCAACGCCAACTCCTTTGCCTTTGCAGCAGCGCATTTCGACATCCCCTTCTACCAGTTGAACTACCCGCCCACTTTGGATGACGAGCGGTCCATTGAGTACCACCGCAAGGACTTCAAACACATGATCTCCTTTCTGGAAGAGCAGACAGGCAAGAAGCTTGATGTGGGCCGCCTGCGGGAAATTATGCTGGAAATGCAGCGCCAGGACGAGATGGTGTGCGAGCTTCAGGATCTTCAAAGGCTCATCCCCAACCCTGTGCCGGGCATTTACAACCTTTTCATCTATGCCATACGCTTTACAATGGCGGGCCTGCCTGCCTGCACACGCATGATTGAGGTGATGCTCAAAAAGGCCAAGGAAAACGCGGCGGCCAAGCGGGCTGGAACCTCAAGCGGCAAGGAGCACAAAAGGGCGCTCTTTGTTTACATTGACCACTATGCAGCCAACCTGCCCCTGTTCAATTTTCTGGACCAGCACAACATAAGTCATCTAGGCGGCATACTCGACCGCTACTACCAGGAGGATGCCTTCTACAAGGGCGCATCATCATACAAGACAGAGACAGAGACTTTGGATGCCATGATTGATTCGCTGGCCCGCCAGAACGCCCACCTGCCCATGGTGAAGCAGATTCGCGGCCCTTACGACTCGCCGGAAATGTGGCTGGATGAAGTAAAGCGCCTTGCAGAGGCGCTAAACCCGGATCTTGCCATCTATTCTGGAACCCCCGGCTGCCGCAACACCTGGGGCATGGTGAAGCTGTTTGTGAATGACCTGGAAAAAACAGGCTACCCCACCCACATCATCAATTCCGATGCCTTTGACGACCGGGTGGAGTCCTGGGAAGCAACAGCCCACCGGCTTCAGGAATTTTTGGACTTGAGGGGTTTCAACTAAACTTTTCCGCAGGCAAAAGAAGCCTGCCCGATATAAACGGAGGAGTGTAAACCATGATAACAGCAGGATGCGATGTTGGCTCCCTTACCAGCAAGGCTGTTGTGATGCGCGGCAACCGCATTTTGGGTTCCGCCATCATCCGCTCGCGCACAAAGCCCGAAGAAACCGCACGCCAGGTGCTGGATGAAGCCCTGAAGCAGGCCGGCCTCTCCCAAAAGGATGTTGCAAAGTGCGTTGGCACGGGCTACGGCCGCGAGCGCATTGGCTTTGTGAATGACACCCGCTCGGAAATAGCTTGCCACGCCAAGGGCGCAAAATGGCTTGTGCCAACAGCCAGAACGGTAATTGACATTGGCGGCCAGGACTGCAAGGCCATGCGCCTTGATGAAGACGGCTCTGTGGGCCGCTTTGTGACCAACGATAAATGCGCGGCAGGCACAGGCCGTTTTCTGGAAGTCATGGCAAATGTGCTCCATGTGCCCATTGAGGAGCTTGGCAAGCTCTCGGCCCGCGCCAAGGCCCCTGTTGTGCTGGCCTCCACCTGCACGGTGTGGGCGCAGGCCGATGTCATTGAATATTTGAATGCCGAAACAAGCATAGAGGACATTGGCGGCGGCATAAACAACGCAATGGCAGGCCGCGTGGCAAGCCTTGCCAATGCCGTGAAGGTTGAGCGCGATGTCTGCATGACAGGCGGCGTTGCCAAAAACATAGGCGTCATCCGGGCGTTGGAAAAGCTCATAGGCCAGCGCATAGTGATCCCCAAAAAGGCCGACCCCCAGCTTGCAGGCGCAATAGGTGCAGCCCTGCTTGCCCAGGACGGCAACTGATTTTGGGAAAAGCTTTTTGCTTTTGGCTGCTGAATTCTTTTTACCCGGCCTAACCGGGTTTTTATGGAGGCATTATGCTGGTTGCCGGAATAGATGTTGGCTCTCTCACTGCAAAGGCAGTGATTTTGGAAAACGGAAAAATAAAGGCAAGCGCCGTGGTGCGGGCAACCCCAAAGCCCGATGATTCCGCCCGCCTGGCTCTTGGGGCGGCCCTTGAGCAGGGCAAGCTCAAGGAGGCGGACATTGCCTTTCGGGCAGGCACAGGCTATGGCAGAAAGAAAATCCGCTCTGCTGACGCCATTTTCTCGGAAATCGCCTGCCATGCCAAGGGCGCTCTGACAGACAGGCCCACAGCCCGCTCCATAATAGACATAGGCGGCCAGGATGCAAAGGCTGCCATTTTTGATGAAAACGGCCAGGTCCTTCGCTACCAGTACAACGACAAGTGCGCTTCAGGTACGGGCCGCTTTCTGGAAATAATGGCCGAGGTCATGGGAGTTAAGCTTGATGACATGGGCGGGCTGGCCCTTGCTGCTGAAAACACGGTCCGCATATCCAACCAGTGCGTTGTGTTTGCGGAGACCGAGGTCATAAGCCTCATCAACGCAGGCCAGGAGCCAGGCGCAATCATAAAGGGCATTCACCAGGCAATGGCAGGCCGGGTGGCAGCCCTTGCCAGAAGCATAGGAGTAAGCCCGGAGATAGTTTTCACCGGCGGAGTGGCCAAAAACAAGGGCGTTGCAGCAGCCCTTGCCGAATCTCTGGGCGTGGAGCTTTTCGGCCTTTCTATAGATCCGCAGATAAACGGAGCCTTTGGCGCGGCCCTTATGGGCGCGGAGCAGGCTAAAAGCGGCAAAATGGCTTCGTAAAACTTAAAAGCAGGTCTATCAATTTAACAACAAAAGCGGGGGAGAGGCCTTATTTTAAGGGTCTCTCCCCCGAAG
>JASEHB010000172.1 GCA_030018745.1 Desulfatibacillaceae bacterium
GGCGCACCTGACAAGGAAGTCGGAAGGACAGGGTCAGGAAGGGCCAGGCCTGTTTCCCTAACCGGTAATTAAAGGTAGGCAACAATAAGATGAAACCGTTTTTTGTTATGACCCGTTCTTGCGGTTTTCCAGGTGTCCGAACTGCGGTGCTTGTCATGGTATTGATTCTGGCCTTCTGCGGCTGCTCAAAACAGACGGATTACGACAGCCTTATTGACCAGGGCCGGGCTGTTCTTGACCAGGAAGACCCGCAGACTGCAAAAAAAGCTGAAGACCTGTTTGACAGAGCCATACGCCAGGAGCCGCAAAAGGCAGTTGGATATTACTGGCGGGGCATGGCCAATGGCCGCCTTTTCAAGTGGGCTGATGCGGCCAGCGACTTTTCCCTGGCAATAGAGCGCGACCCGGCTCTTGCTGACGCCTATTATCGCCGCGCCCTGTGCCTCACAGTGCTTAATCAGGCAGATAAGACGAGCATTTTAAGGGACTTGAAAAAAACCCTGGAGCTTGACCCGGAGCACACCCTGGCCCGCCGCCAGCTTGCCCTGATGCAAAGGGCAAGGTAAGGGCAGCCCTTACAAACCCGGCATTCAAAAAAAAGCAGCGGAAAAACCTTCAAAAACCGTCATCCGCTGTCAGCAGCCCTAAACCATGCCTGTTTTTGCGCTGGATGATAGAATTGTTTTTCCCAACCCCCGACAGGCCCGTGCAGACGGCCTGCTGGCCGTTGGGGGCGATTTGTCTCCGGAGCGTCTTGTACTGGCCTATTCCCTTGGTATTTTCCCCTGGTACAGCCAGGGCGAGCCGATTTTGTGGTGGAGCCCAAACCCCAGGCTGGTTCTTTTTCCGGCAGAGCTTCACCTTTCCAGAAGCCTTAAACGAAAGATTGGAAAAGGAGCCTTTGATTTCACCCTGGACAAAGCCTTTGGCCGGGTAATAAGAGCCTGCGCCAAACCACGGCCCGGCAGGGATGAGGGAACCTGGATAACCCAGGAGATGACAAGTGCGTACGAAAAGCTTTTTGAGCTTGGTTTTGCCCACAGCGTGGAGGTCTGGCAGGGCAACAGCCTTGCAGGGGGGCTTTACGGACTGGGCATAGGCAGGTATTTTGCCGGAGAGTCCATGTTCTTCCGGGTGCCCGATGCTTCCAAGGCAGCACTTTGGGTGCTTTGCGAGTTCTGCCTGGAAAACGGCCTGGAATTCATTGACTGCCAGGTAAAGACAGGGCATCTTGTAAGTCTTGGAGCGCGTCTTTTGCACAGGGACGACTATTTTGATCTGTTGCAAGGGGCTATCAAAGGGGCGCTCTCCCAACAGAGCCTCCCTCCCCGGCCCTGGAAACTTCCGGAAAAGGTGAAAACATCATGTCCGAGCACTGTATTTTCTGCGACATCCTAAACAAAAAGGCCCCTGCCGACATTGTTTACGAGGATGATTTGGTCATTGTCTTCAAAGACATACGCCCCCAAGCTCCGGTGCATCTTCTTGTGGTGCCCAGAAAGCACATCCGCAGCATAAACGAGCTTGAGGAGGATGACCTCTCCCTGGTGGGCCACATGATTTTTGTGGGCAAGGAAATGGCAAGGCAAAACAACACCAATAAAAGCGGCTACAATCTTTTGTTCAATGTGGAGCGCGGTGGCGGCCAGGTAATCTTTCATCTGCACCTGCATCTTATTGGCGGCTATAAGCGCTAAAAGGGCCTTTGTCCAATAACATTGACGGGAATTAAAAGCCCATGAAGAAAATCTTTGCTGCATTTCTGACGCTCTTTATTTTGGGGTCTGCTCCGGCTTTTGCCAGGGTGGACATAGCCACCCTGCCCAGGCCCGATGGCGTGGAGCTTATAATTTACAACGGGGCAGACCTTACCCTGGTGCGGGAAACGCGGGAGATTGTGCTGGAAAAGGGGGCAAACACCCTGCGTTTTTCCTGGGCCGGAACCCTCATTGACCCCACAAGCCTGGAATTGAGGCCCCTTGCAATGGGGGATAAGATATGGGTGCAAAGCCTTGAATATCCCCCGAATTTAAAGGACATGGGCCTTTGGCGCATTGAAAGCCAGGTGCAGGGGCCTGTGGCCTTCGAGGTTTCCTATTTCACAAGCGGGCTTTCCTGGCGGGCTTTTTACGAGGCAACCCTGGCCCAAAATGAAAAAACCATGAGCCTTGATGGCTTTGTGCGGGTGGAAAACCGCTCCGGCGCAGATTTTGTTGACGCAAAGGTGCGCCTTGTGGTGGGCCGGATAAACCTTCTGGACCGTATTGCAGACCTTGCCAGGCGCAGCTCGCCCTATGGAAGGCCGGATGCGCCTGTTGCACCCGCCCCTGCCGGGCTGGCGGAGCGCCGGGAAATGATGATGATGGCAAAAAGCGCCATGGACGCGGAGTATGCGCCGCCAGCCATTGAAGTTCAGGGCTTCAGCGAGTATTTTCTTTATACAATTGAGGGAAAACATAACCTGCAAAACAACTGGGGCCAAAGGCTGTCTGTCTTTTCTGCCCCTGCCGCGCCCGTTGTCAACGACTACCAGCACGATGATGAGCGCCTTGGCGCAGCGCCGATGCGCTTTTTGAGCTTTATCAACGACAAGGCCCACAGCCTGGGGCAAAACCCGCTGCCCGAAGGCGAGCTGCGCCTTTTTGGGGTAAGGGATGAATTGGGCCGCTTGAGCTTTTTGGCCCGTTCAAAGCTTTCCTACAGCCCTGTGGGCGGCAAGGTAAGGCTTTTGATTGGCCCTGCTCAAGATGTGCTGGTGGAAGTGAGCCTCATGGATTTTTCATCGGACAATTACAGCTTCAACAAGGAGGGCGATATTTCCGGCTGGAGCGAAACAAAGCGCTACGAGGCCCGCATACAAAACACGCGGCCCCTGCCCGTTAGCGTTGAAGTGATCCGCAGGATTCAAGGCGAAGCCTGGAGTATAAAAGATGCCCAGAAAAGCCCGGTTCACCAAATAGTGGACAAAAATACGGTCCGCTATATACTGAATCTGGCTGCAAACCAGGCTCTTACTTTTGGCTACACCCTTTCCACCCGCCACGGAGAGCAGGTTGATTAAAAAGCGAAATTTGCTTTGACGGCTTATTTTGGCAGGGGGAATTTTTTGCCGGAATGTCCCATCTTAATGGCAGGTTTAACATTTTATTATAAGGGAACAGCGCCATGTCAAAAGCCCTTGTTGTTTACGCCACTCGCACGGGAGATACTGCGCGCATGGCGCAGCTCATTGCAGAGGGAATCCGTTTTTCGGGTGCAGAAGCCTCTGTCCTTTCTGTAAAGGACATACAAAAGCCCGAGGACCTTGCTGGTTACGATGCCTTTGTTTTCGGGTCCCCCACCTACCACGGCCAGATGCTTCCTGCCATGGGGACTTTCCTTTTCCTGGCGGAATCCGCCGGGCTTTCCGGCAAGGTTGGAGGGGCTTTCGGCGCTTATGGATGGAGCGGCGAAGCGCCGGAGCGCATATTCAACACCATGAAAAATGTTTTTGGCATGAACATGGTTGGCGACTGCCTTCGCCTTAAAAACGCCGAGCTTGGCGGCGGTGTGAAGATGGCCCAGGACTATGGTCGGCAGGTGGGCAAAAAAGCACTGGGGGGATGATGTCCAAAATACCTTTTTCAAGGGGGGTGCATGAAGTTGCGCCGGGTGTGTGGGCCTTTTTGCAGCCAAACGGCTCCTGGGGCCTGAACAACGCCGGGTGCATTGTAAGCGAGGGTGAAACCCTGTTTATTGACACCCTGTTTGACAAGGTTTTTACAAGGGCCATGCTGGATGAATACAGGGCGCACATACCAGGGCTGAATCTGCACGGGGACCTGGTGGTCACCCACGCCAATGGCGACCATCATTTTGGCAGCGAGCTTTTTTCGGGCCGGATGATCGCCACAAAGGCCTTTGCCAGGGAAATGGAAGAAATACCGCCCTCCTTTCTGGCAGACCTGATGGACATGGCCCCGGAGCTTGGGGGCATGGGGGCATATTTTCAGAAGGCTTTCGGCGCCTTTCTTTTCCGGGGCCTTTCTCCCAGAAAGCCGGATTTGCTGTTTGAAGATGAATTGAGCATCCAGGTGGGCAGCTTGACGGCTGTGTGCAAGGATATGGGGCCTGCCCACACCAAGAGCGACTGCATTGTCCATGTTCCTGAAGCCGGGGTTATCTTTGCCTCGGATCTGCTCTTTATAGGCTCCACACCTATTTTGTGGGAAGGCCCGGTGGAAAATTGGATTGACGCCTGCGAGAAGCTTCTGGAAATGGATGCCAATATCTATGTGCCGGGCCACGGCCCGGTGAGCAACAAAAAAGGCGTAATGCTTGTGCGGGATTATTGGGTGAGCTTAAGCGGCGAGGCAAAAAAGCATTTTGATGCAGGGCTTCCTGCAAGAAGGGCTGCCAGGGAGCTTTTGGGTTTTCCTTATGCGGACTGGGTTGACCCTGAAAGGGTTGTAATAAATGTTCACAGCCTTTACCGGCAATGGGATTCCTCTTTGCCCAAAACGGATGTGGCGGAGCTTTTTGATCAGATGTCGCGGCTGACAACCCCCTGACGGACCTAAAGCCCTTATCTGGGGGCCAGCTCCCTTGCCCTTGTGAAGTCCTCCAGGGCTTTTTCGGATTCCCCAAGGTTTTTCCAGCACAGGCCCCGTGAATAATAGGCTTGGCCCAGATCAGGTTTCTGGAGAACAACCCCGTCAAAATCTGCAATGGCGCGGCGGTACTGCTGGCGGTCAAAAAGGAAAAGACCCCTGGCCATAAGGTGCTGCCAGTTGTCCGCCCCGCCATACTCCACGGCCTTGTTAAAATTCTCCTCGGCCCTGTCCCATTCCTTTAAATCCGCATAAAGCAGGCCACGGTTGTGATAGGCCACGGCCAGATTGGCGGGGTTGTGCAGGTTGGAGCGGATATAATTGTCGTAATGCAGAAGGGCTGCCTCGAACTGCCCGCGTTGCTGGGCGTCCAAGGCCTGATCCAGGCTCCACTGGGAGCCGGTTCTGGGCGACACAATTCCCTGGGCGCAGCCTGCTGCCATAAGCATTGCCACGCAAATAAAAACGCCCAAAAAGCCTTTCATGTGCCCAGTCTCCTTATTGTTCCAATGGTGTAGCCAGAATGTTGCCGAACAAATTCTGTAAAGGCAAAAAAGCGGCAAGCCGGGCTAAAAATGGTACGCGGTATTGCCGGTAAAAAGGAAGTAGCCGATCTCCTCAAGATTCTGAAGGCCCTGGGTGTAACTTGCCTCAAGTCCCAGCGAAATACTTTTTGTAAGGAAAAAATCCGCTCCGCCGCCGCCCTTTAAGCAGATTTGCGTCTGGTGGTTGGAAAAACCAAATTTCTGTCCAAAGCGGGTGTAGTCCGCCTTTATCACAGCCTGCATAAGGCCGCCGCCCACAAAGAGATAGGGCCTGAAACGCCACCAATCTCCGATGGGTGGGGCAAGCCTGCCTGCTGCGGTCAGCGTCATGACCTCTGCTGTTATTTCACCAACATTGCGGCCACCCTTGAAAATATAGCTGCCTTCCCAAGGAAAGCCGTTTATCCAGTCAAATGCAACCTCTCCGGCAAAAATTCCGGTGAATTTGTACCCCGCCCGCAGATTTATGCCCCAGGAATTATCAAAATCCACCTTCTGGCCAAGGGGCCTTATCTCCTGGGTAAGCTCTTCAACTTCCGTGTTATCAAGGGCAAAGGAAGCGCCTATGCCGATGAAAAAGGGCTTTTCAACCGTTTCCGGGCCGTATGCCGTGCCATATTTTTCATCTGCAAAGCCTTGGGGCGCAAGGCAGAAAAAGGCAAGGGCAAAAAAGGCGATAAAGCGGCGGGTCATGGCGCAGCTCCTGTCTGATTGTGGAAGGTGGCAAACTATTTTGTTAAAAAGCCTAATAGCAAATCGTAGCAAAAAG
>JASEHB010000173.1:0-1998 GCA_030018745.1 Desulfatibacillaceae bacterium
ACCTTTCAACCTTGGGGTCCATAACCGCCCGCCACAGGGGCGGAACAGCGGCAAGCACCAGCATCCCGGCATACCCTGTGGGAAGCTGGGGGCTTTGGTCAAAGTGGCGCAGAAGCTGGTAGCGCCTGCCCGGCCTGTAATGGTGGTCTGAATGGCGCTGGAGGTTGAAAAGAAAATAGTTGGTCAGCCAGTTGCTTGAGTTCCAGGAGTGAACAGGCCGCACAGGCTCGTAGCCGCCTTCGGGCCTTTTTTCCCTTAACAACCCATAATGCTCAACAAAATTGACTATCTCAAGCAGCCATACAGCCACTGCTGCCTGAACCAGCCAGTAGATGAAGCCCTTTATGCCAAACAGCGCAAAAACCGCAGCCAGAATGCCAATGTGGGCTGCGGTGTAAAGCACAACGCGGTTGCGTGGGTCCCAGTCAGCAAGGTTTTTGCGGGCCATGCGCGCGGATTCTATGCGCCAGGCGTCCCTGAAGCCGCCTTTCACGGTTCTTGGCAGAAACTGCCAGAAGGATTCCCCAAAACGGGCGGTGGCAGGGTCATCAGGCGTGGCCACCTGCCTGTGATGCCCGGCCACATGCTCAATGGCCCAATGGGTGTAAAGCACGCTTGCCAGCATAATTCTGCCCATAAGCGGCTCAAGGCGATTATTGACCCTGTGTATAAGCTCGTGGGAAACATTTATGCCCATTGCGCCGGAGCTTACACCCATTGATACTGCAAAGCCCAGCATTTCCAGGGGAGAAAGGGGCCTGTTGGCAATTATCCATGCCCCCCAGGTGACAATTCCAACCTGTATTGGCAGGCAGGCCCAGGTGATGCGGTGGAAAACAGGCGACTCCTCAAGCTTTTTTTCCTCGTCGGGACCTGGGTTTTTGGCAGAGCGCCCGACAATAAGATCAACAAGGGGAATAAGCCCGAAAACAAGCACAGGGGTCAAAAAGGTGTATATCCCGCCAATAAAATAACCCACAATCACGGAAATAGGCACCAGAAAAACAATCAAAAAGCCTTCAGGTCTCATTTCAATTCCCCCTTTTCATCTTTCACCAGCCTTTTTGGCCGGGCCAGTTGCGTTATCTTAATCAAATTGGCTTGTTCGTTTTTCTCTTTGAAAGTTAAGGCATTTAATAATGATTTGCAAGAACAGGGGGGCAAAAAGAGTAAAACCTTGTTAAAGAGGGCGGCAGTGCAGTCTTTTGTCAAGCTCTTTCTTGCAGACAGACCCCTTAAAGGACTACAATGAATTTGAAGATATTGAAAGCAGCTTTTTGTTGGCTTTAACAATGAAGGAGGCAGAGAATGACCCGATTTTTTTTGGCCGCCATTGCAGCGGTTCTTGTGTTTCTTCCGGCGGCCCAGAGCCTTGCCCATGACCCGGTTGGATTTATCAATGTGCGCAGGCTGGTGATAGAATCCGACATAGGCAGAAAGGCCCAGGCAGAGCTTGCGGCCATGCACCAGAGAAAGCAGGCCCAGGTAAGCCAGAAAATGAACGAGCTTAACGACATGAAACAGAAGCTCAATGATCAGTGGGCAACCCTTACGCCTGTGGAGCAGTTTGAGCGCACCCAGAACTACCAGAGGGCTGTGCGCAATTACGAGCGGCTTGTGGAGGAGATTAGGGAGGACTTGGAGGCCCAGGACCGGGTTCTGGTGCAAAGGGTGCTTGCCGAGGCTGAAGGGGTGGTAATAAGCGTGGCAAAAAGCAGGAACTTCACAGTGATACTAAAGGAACCCAATGTGCTGGGTTTTCTGGACCCGGCCGTTGACATAACAAGCGATGTCATAAGGGAGTTGAACAGGAAGCGTTAAGGGCACAAATACTGACGCCCGGAGCACAGTTGGCTGCGCTGCGCAAGGCATTTCAAGCCTTGTTCAGGCGCCACACCTAAAACCGCTTGGCAGCAAAACCCCAAAAGAGCACCCCGGCCTTGTCAATCTCATTGGCCGGAGATTTTGCTGCGCCAACATAGCCTGGTATGCTGGCCA
>JASEHB010000173.1:2008-5893 GCA_030018745.1 Desulfatibacillaceae bacterium
TTCCATTCCAACCAGCAAATCCACAAAAAAAGGCTCCGGGGAAAAAACCCCGGAGCCTTGCTGAATTTCTGGTTGAAAAGGCGTATCAGTGGCCCCACAACTGACCGTTTGTAATGGCTATGGTGCCGCGAAAATCGTGTTTGAATAGAAATTGGCTGGGCAACATGTCCCCGTCGGTTATAGCAGAATCAGCCCTTATGCGCACATTGGTTGGGGGCAGGTTAAAGAAAAGGCGGGTGGTAACAAGGTCCGAGCCTATCTGAAAGTCCAGGTTATCCATCTGAAATGCCTGGGTGCTGTGGCCGCTGAGCTCCATGTTCACAAAGCCGGCATAGGTTGGTGTGGGGTAGCCAGCAAACCCGCTCCAGTCAAGCCATGCCAGCACACCGCCTGCAGCATGAATCCGGCCTGAAATGCGAAGCCCTGTCTGGACGGTGGGCCTTGCATTGATAGCCCCTGTCCAGGGGGAGTTTATTCTTAAATAGTAAGGCCCTCCAGCGCCGGTGCTGGCAGTAAGGTTGGGGCTGAGCAACAGAATACCGCCCAGGCTTGGGCCTGATCCAAGTGTTCTGTTGCCGGCGATACGGGCATTATTCATGGTAAGGTTACCAAAGTTGACTGGGGTGCCGGGGGTAGCCCTGTTCCATTGGATTTCGATGTATGAAACATCGTCAATGGTGGTGCCTGTTCCCCGGTTATCGGTAACAGCCCTGACAAACCATTCGCCAAACTGCACAGTTCCGCCAGCTCCGTTACTGAAGGCCCAATCCTCCATCTTTATGTAGCCAGGGCTGCCATAGCCGGTAAAGCCATCAGCATCGCCAAGAAGAAGCTGGTTTGCCATGAGGCCGATTCTTGGGGATACAACAATGCCTTCCTGGGCGGGGTCCGCCCGAATCAGAAGCTGATTGGGGTCTGCGGCATTGGTCCAGCGCAGGCCTTCCAGCCAGAAGGGGCCAAAAAGTCTGCCCTTTGCAGTCTCGTCAAAGTCTGTGAGCATGAAGTATTCGCCGCCCATGAGCACATCATCAAAACTGTTTTGCACTATGCGCAGCACACTTTGGCCACCGCCGTTGGTTCCCACATCAATGTCAAAATTGTAAATGGTGACAGGTTCTTTATCCACCTCGCCGGAAGAAAAATAGGTGCTGGAGCGGAAAAAATAAAAATTTTCCAGGCCCCAGAAGCCCGGAGCGCCATAGCTAGGAGCGCCATCCGTATCGCCGAAGACCAGAAAGCCGCCGTCCATGGCCCAGTCAAACCGGACACTTATGCCCGTATCCGTAAAGTTTGGCGTGTGCAGATAGAAGTAGTTGTCTGTCCACTTTGTGCCGAAAAGGTAAAGGCCAAAAACATTGTGGGGGTTTTCCAGGTTTTGATCCACCACATATATCTGGCCAACGGAAAAAGCAAAGTCGCCAACCTCTTGTGATTCTATGTAAAAAGCCGAATTGCCGGCATTTGTACCCCAGTCAATGTACCATGTCCAATCCCAGATGTTGCTTGTGTTTTCCGGGTCAGTCCAGTCTGCCTCATAAAGCTTGAAATTGGTAAGGCCCAGATACCCGCCGCCGGAACCCACATTTGTTCCCACAAGCAGCTCGTCTGTTGAAATGACCATGCCTGCTTTAAAAAAAATGCCGCTCTGTGCTGTGTGCTGGGAGAGCTGATCATCATCCAGATACATCATGGCCCAGGCCCAGGCAGGGCAAAGCAGGCAGATAAACAATGCGGATGCCAAAAGCTTCTTCATTAAACACCTCGGATTGGCTGCTCAAAAAGGCGTTCCCGGCCGCCCCCTTGCGGCAAGGCACCTGCACAAAAACAGCCTTAAGTTTTTAACAGCCTGAAAAAACAGGCAAAAAAACTTTCAGCCCCTTTGGATTTGTCGGAATATATCTTCCTACTATTCAATTATAAAGGAGATTGCCTTTTATTTCAACAGAAAAATATTTTTCCTGGCATGAGGCTAAAATGCGGGAGGCTGAATCTGAAAGGAAAATACGCTGATATTTCAGCCCAGCTCCTCCCTGACAACCGCAGCCACCCTCTCGGCGCAATCCTGGGTTAGTTGAAGGGTCGGCCCCTCCACCATGACCCTGCACACAGGGCGGGTGCCGGAATAACGCACAAGTATGCGCCCGTGCTCACCCAAATCCTGTCTGGCCTTTTCAATGGCCTGGCACACGGCGGGTACCCCTTCCAGATTGGGCTTTTTATTAACAGGCACATTGATAAGCCTCTGGGGATAAACGCTCATGGCAGCGGCAAGGGCGGAAAGCGGTTTGCCAAAATAGTTCATGGCCGCGATTATCTGAAGGCCGGTCAGGATGCCGTCTCCGGTGCTGTGCCTGTCCAGAAAAATGACATGACCCGAATCCTCGCCCCCAAGGCAGGCGTCTTCCTTTCGCATGGCGTCAAACACATAGCGGTCGCCCACCTCGGTCAAAATATGCCTTATGTCAAGCCGGGCAAGGCATTCTTTAAGCCCCAGGTTGCTCATCACGGTGGTTACAACCGTGTTGTTCTTCAGGCGGCCCTGCTCCTTCAAATAGGCAGCGCACAGGGCAACTATCCTGTCGCCGGAAACCACGCTTCCAGTCTCGTCAACAGCTATGCATCGGTCTGCATCACCATCAAAAGCCAGCCCAAGGTGGGCTTTTTGATTCACCACTTCCTCGCAGAGTTTTTCCGGGTTCTGGGACCCGCAGCCAAGGTTTATGTTCTTGCCATTGGGCGTAAAGAAAAGGGGCCGCACAAATGCGCCCATGCGGGCGAAAACCCTTGGAGCCACGGCGTATGCAGCGCCATTGGCACAGTCCAGAACAACGCTCAAGCCCCCAAGGGTCATGCCCGCAGGAAGGCTGGCGGCAAGAAAGTCGGCATAGCGGCCCTGGACGGTTTCAAGCCGCAGCACGCTGCCTGGGTCATCCTCAAGCGCGGCAGGAGGCCCAAAAACAATCTCCTCAATCTTTCGCTCCTGCTCATCGGTGAGCTTATATCCATTTCTATCGAATATTTTTATGCCGTTATCGTGATAAGGGTTGTGGGATGCAGAAATGACAATGCCTGCATCCGCTCCAATCTCCCTGACTGCCAGGGCTATGCCAGGTGTGGGCAGAACCCCTGCCAAAAGGGCGTCTGCGCCCGTGCTTGAAATGCCTGCCGCCACGGCGGCTTCCACCATGTAGCTTGAAATGCGGGTATCCTTGCCGATGATTATGCGGGGGCGCGAGTTTTCGCCCTTGAAGTAAAGGGCTGCGGCCTGGCCTATTTTGAGGCACATTTCAGGGGTTATGGGCCAGGAGTTGGCCCTGCCGCGCACACCATCGGTTCCAAAAAGCTTTTCCATGACAACAGGCCTTTTATTGAACGATTCTTTGCAAAAAATTAAGGTGCAAAAGTGCTTTCTCCTCCACTGCCTTTGCCACGCCGTAGAGCCAGTTGCTCCCCATATCTGCCTCGTTTTGGCCCAGGCCGGAGATAACTGCAAGGTAGTTTTGCCCTTTTTCGGAGATGGCCTTTTCAACTGCCTGCAAAAAGGATTGCCCGCTGGCATCCTCCGGCAGGGAGTTGACGCAATCCCTTATAGCCTGCCTGGCGCCGGGCCAGGCATTCACAAAGGCGCGGATTTTGCTGCCCCCGGCGGAAGCGGCGGAATCATCTCCGGCGCAATCTTCAAGATATTGGGAGGCTTTCTGGCTCAAAATATCCATCTGTTTCAACCGCTCGTCAATGGCTGCATCGCACTGCCAACATAGGCCCGAATGCAGGGCCGAGCCAAAAGCGCCCGAAAAAAATAGCTGCCGGACAATTTTATACCACTGCTTCAAGGCCGCCAGATTGCCAAGAAAGTTGATATTGTTCTTTAGAATTCTGGCAAGG
>JASEHB010000175.1 GCA_030018745.1 Desulfatibacillaceae bacterium
ACCATTGAGACAGAATCCGCCGTGACCCAGGCATGGCGGCTTTGGGCGTATTGCCCCTCCACCCAGCCGGGGGCTGTTTTGCGGAAAGGGAAAAAGGCCGCATTGTCAAAGCTCTCTGCAAGCCCTGCCAGCATTGGCTCCATTGAAGGCGGAGTGCGCGGGGATGTGGTTATGCTCCACAAAACTTCCGGCATTTTTTTTAACACCTCCTCAACACAGCCGCTTATGTGCCTTGGGTCCCATACATGGGTTTTTTCATCCACCCCGCCCACGGCGATAAGCCCCCTGTCATCGCGGTGCAGGCCGCGGGATGTGGCGGTGTTGGGCGGGCCAAGTGTGACAAAGATGTTGTCCCTTGCCGGAGGCTCGTCATGGGCAGGCACGCAGCAAAGATCCACGAGGCTGCCCAGGGGCCAGTTGGGGGTCATGCAGGTGACAACCCTGCCCCCTCTCCTGCTGCGCAGGTTGAGCATGGGAAAATGGGTGCGAGAGCCTGCGCCGATTATTATATCCGGCTTCTCCGGCAAAGGGGGATGGCCCTTGCCGGTTTTGACCTCGCCGGGCAGGCCCAGCACAGCCCCAAAATATCCAAATGCCTGGCCCACAGATGAGCCGGGCGCAGGATCACCCATGTTCACGGGAAAAAGGAGAAGGGGCGTGAGCCTGGAAAGGGCGTTGACAATGCCCTGGGTCTGCTTCCTGTGGCCGGGCCTCATGTCCAGAAAAGCAACCACCTTCAAAGGCGGCAGGTTTTGGGAATTATTTTCCAAAGGCAAGATAAGACTCCTTTATAAACCTGTTGTAGGCCGCCGGGTCTGCCATGCAAATTCTTATGGAAAGGGCGTGCCAGCTTATGCCCTGGGGATTCCACCTGCCAAGGCGCACAGCATCCTTTGTTGTTGTAACAATAAGCTTTGCCCCGCTTTTGATGGCGGTTTTGGCGATTTCCTCCAACTGCGCCGGGGTATAGGCATGGTGATCAGCAAAGGCGCAGCTTCCCGCAAGAACTGCTCCAAGCTTTACAAGGGATGAAAAAAAGTCCTGGTTATCGGCAATACCCGAAAAGGCAAACACCTTTTTGCCTGCAAGGGCGGATAAGTCATGGGCAAAGGCCCTTTGGCCGCCCCTTTTTTCCCCGGAGAAAAAAGCGCCTTCAATCAAGGCCTCCGGCTCATGAAAGCAGTGAAAAACCGGACGGTTTCCCGGCCAGATTTTTTTCACCGCATCCGGGGTATTGCCCATTGAGCGCGTTATTACAAGGGCATGGGCGCGGGACAGGGCACTTATCGGCTCCCGCAGCGGCCCGCGCGGAAAAACCCGTCCGTTGCCAAAACCATTTTTACCATCCACAAGAACAATGTCCAGATTGCGGGCAAGGGAAAGATGCTGGAAGGCGTCATCGCAGACAAGAGCCTGGGTGTTGAATTTACCGGCGCAAAAAAGGGCGGAGCGGAAACGGTTTGCGCCCACCACAACCGGAATCCCCTCCAGAAAAAGGCCCATGAGAAAAGGCTCGTCCCCCGCCTTTTGGGGGGCAAGCAAAAGCCTGCTGCCGTCTGAAACCACGCCGCCGCGCTTTTGCAGGCTTCCGCCGTAGCCCCGGCTTGCTATGGCAACTTTTATGCCCATTTGGGCCAGCAGATTTGCCGTGTGCATGGCAAGGGGGGTTTTGCCCGTGCCTCCAAGGGTGAGATTGCCCAAGGACAGCACAAAAAGAGGCGCTGCATTGGATTTTTTAAGCCCCTTTTCGTAAAGGCCCGCCCGCAGGCGCATGGCCGCGCCATACCCTGCGCCTGCTGCACCCAGAATAGCGCCCAGCAAGGCATCGGGCTTTTCGCCCCGGCTTATGACAGCGCGGATTTTTTCTTCAATTCCCACTTTTCAACAACTTTCCGGCAAGAGCCACGGTCTTTTCCACAGCCCCCTGGTTTTGCTCCTTTACCAGCATTGCCCGCTGCCCTATCTGGGCCGCCTTTTCCGGCACCGTAACAAAAAGGGCCAGGGCGCGGCACAGGCTTTTTTCATCCGTTGCCTGAATTGCCGCCCGCTCCCTCACAAGAATATCCGCCACCTCCACAAAGTCATCCATGTGGGGGCCAAACACGGTTGCCTTGCCCAAAGCAGCAGGCTCTATGGGGTTATGCCCGCCTTGGGGCACCATGCTTCCTCCCACAAAGCAGGCATCGGCAATGCTGTAAAGGGTGTTGAGCTTTCCAAGCGCATCAGTCACAAGCGCCCTGGTTTCTGGCCCCGCCTTTTGCAGTTGCGATAAAAGCTTGGCCCCCAAGGGCGAAAAAAGAGCGCAAACCGCCTCTGCCCGCCTTATATCCCGCGGGGCAACCACAAACAACGGCTCAATTCCCTGCTGCAAAAGCTCATCTGAACAGGCAAGAAGAATTTCCTCCTCGCCGGGGTGGGTGCTGCCTGCAACAATTATGCTTCGCCCGGCAGAAATTTTCCTCACAGCTTGTGCAAGGGCCAGATCCGTTTTTGGCTTTGGCTGATCAAACTTTGTGTTGCCTGTTATCACCAGTCTGCTGCTGTCAATTTCAAGCTCTTCAAACCTCTCTTTTTGCAGGGCAGAGGCAAGCCCGAAGGCGCTTATGGCCCCAAACACGCCTTTAAGGACAAAGTTGAGCCTTTTGTAGCCTTTTAACGATCTTTCCGAAAGCCGGGCATTGGCCCACAATACCGGCACGCCATGTTTTTTCAGGCTCCAAAGCATATTGGGCCAGAAGTCCGTTTCAACAAAAACGAAAAGGGCCGGGTTCACCGCCTTCACCATCCGCTGCACGCAGGGGTAAAGGTCATAAGGAAAATAAAGGATTGCAGCACAGGAATCTTCCAGAATTTCCAATGCTGTCTGCCTGCCCGTGGCTGTGGAGGCTGAAAAGACAATGGGGTGATTTGGAAAGGCCCTGGCAAGGCTTTTTACAAGGCTTGCCGATGAGCGCACCTCTCCCACGGAAAGGGCATGAATCCATATTGGCCGCTGCTTTATTTCTTTGAGCGCCCCAAAATTCTGAAAACCCAGGCGCGGAAAAAAGGTTTTTCGCCTTTTTTCGGAAAAAAGGGTCAAAACCAGGCCCAAGGGCAAAAGCACAAGGGCTGCAAGGCTCAAGATGGCGTTGTAGAGTATTTTCATGGCTTTTTTTACTTTATGAGCGGTTTTCCGGCTATTCAAGCCTTCTCACCAGAGAAAAGGCCAGGAGCGCGAAAATACCGTTGGCCGCCCAGGCCGCGCCCAGAGGCGGCAACCTGCCTGCATAGCCCAAAGAAAGGCTCATGCTGTGCACCACCCAGTAGGCAAAGGCAAGGCCCATGCCCCACACAATTGTAACGGCAAGGCCCTCTCCGCGCTTTTTTCTTAACGATAAGGCCCCGCCTATAATTCCCATTATGACGCACACAAAGGGAAAGGCAATTTTTGCATGGGCGTCTGCGCGATGGCGGGAGGCGTTGTAGCCCCTGGCCTCAATCGTGCGGGCATGATCCATGAGCAGAGAGTAATCCATTTCCTCCGGACGCCTGGCAACCCTTGTAAGGTCCGCATCGGAAAAACCCAGATCCACCCAGGCCTCTTGCAGATGGGCCATTTTCAGCCCGTCAGCCAAATCCTGCTCCAGAACTCCGACAAGCCGCCAGAGGTTTTGATCGTAAACGCCGGAAACCGCATCCAGGCGGCGCACCAGATTGAAGTTCTCGTCCAAATATGCCACGGTCACATCCAGGGCCGTTTTTTCTGCGGCAAGATAACTGCCCACATGAACAAAAAAACCATCCCCTGCATACCAGATATTGCTGCCCCGGCCTGCAACAGGCGTTTCGTTGCGCACCTGGCCGTACCAGATGCTGTTGGCCTTGCGGGCAGCCCCAGGCAGAACTGTTTCCATAAAAGCCATAAGGGCAAAGGTTGCAGCAAGGGCAAAAACCAGCACTGGGGCAAGCAGGCGCAAAGAGCCTGCCCCGCCGCAGCGCAGGGCAATTATTTCGTTGTGGCGGGCCATTATGCCAAATACCACCAGCACAGAAAGCAGCACGCCCACCGGGGCCACCTGGCTTATGACAAGGGGAAGACGCAGAGCAAAGAACCATAAAGCTGTTGAAAAGGGCAAGCCCTGGTCCATGAAGTCGTCAATCTTCTCGAAAAAATCAATGGCCAGATAAATGACCACCACTGCGGCAAGCATGACAAAAAGCTGGCGGGCAAGGGAAAAGCCTATGTAGCGGGTAAGAATTTTCACCCCAACTCCCCCTTTTGCGCCTTTTTCTGCGCCCTGCGCCTTAACAGCGAGCCAATGGCCTGGGCCGGGGCAAAGGGCCGGTCTGCGGCCGCGCTGCGCCACAGGAGCACAGCAACACCGGCCAGGACAAGGTTTGGCATCCACATTCCAATAACCGGCGGATAAACGCCTGCCTCGCCGAAAACCTCGCCCGCCACCAGTATAAGGTAGTAAACAAGGAAGAAAACAAGGGCCAGAATGACCCCAAAGGAGCGCCGGGCGCTGCGGGAGACTATCCCCAAAGGTACGGCCAGCAGGCCAAGAACAATGCTTGCAAAGGGAAGCGAAAACTTTTTGTGAAGCTGGAGCTTGGCCAGCCAGTAAAGATCATCACGCTCCTGGCGGGTGCTGATAAACTCCATCAGCTCGCCCAGGCTCATCTCCTCCTCATCCTTGGGGCCGTCCGGGTCGTGGACAAAAACCCTGCTCACAAGATTAACCCGCAGGTCGTAGGTTTCAAATGCCGTTTCGTACACGGTTTTTGCCTTGGCATCCACCTGGTTCAACACACCGTTTTCAAGGCGCAGAACCCACAGGGACTTGTCCGGCGCGCTCAACAGCGCCCCTGAGCGGGCTGTTACAACAGTAGTGACGCCGGGGGTTCTGCGGTCTTCAATGAAAACATGCTTCAGGCGCCTTTTTGCCTTGTCCACCTCGTTGACAAAAAGAACCACCCCCTCAAACTGGTCAAGAAAGGTGCGCTCTGCAAGGCCTATGTCAATGTGGCCCGCCACAACATCGGCAAGCAGAATCTTGGCGGACATTCTGCCCCAGACAAGGCCCTTTATCATCATAAACCCTGTGAGGCCGGCGGTGATGGCGCAGAAAAGGGCCACAGGCCAGACCAGGCGGTACAGGCTGCAACCGCCCGCCTTGAGGGCTGTTATGTTGTTTTGGGTGCTCAAGGATAAAAATGTGAGCAGAACAGCCAGCATGGTGGCCATTGGAATTATGAATGTGAGCAGATAGGGCAGTGTGTAGAGGATAAGCAGGGCAATGGCGCCCACCCCCACCCGGTGGTTGACCACATAGTTGCCAAAGTCCAGCATCTGGGTCATCACCAGAAGGGCGCAGAGGGCCAGCACTGTGACGCCGAAAGGCGGCCAAAGCTCCAAAAAAATATGGCGATGGATTATAAGCGGGCGTCTCATGCCGGTTTGCAATCCCAACCCGGAATCATTTGAAGGGCTGTACCAAAAGGCTGCGGGGGGAAACCGTCAAAACAAGTTCTCCCCCCGCACCCTTTCCAGGCCCTTGTATTATTATAAAAGGCCGAATTCGTTTAAGGACAAGGCCTTGTCCCCTGCGTTCATTGGCTGGAAATAACCAGCGTGTTACCTTTTTTTTCCACCTTGTAGGCAGTAAGGGGCTTTGGGGCAGGGCCGGAAAGCACCTTGCCGTCATATCCGTATGTGGACTTGTTCACGCTGCAACACTGAATGGTTCCGGCCCCCGGCACAGGGTCCATGCGGCGGTGGCCAAGGTGTGAGCAGCGGTTTTCAAAGGCGCGGAATTGGCCTTCATCATCGCGGATTACAAGCAGGCGGAAAGGCGCATTGCCTCCCTCCACCCGCAGGGCGCCGCCAGGGCGGTCAAGCTCC
>JASEHB010000174.1 GCA_030018745.1 Desulfatibacillaceae bacterium
GACAAAAAAGATTTGCGGGGGGAAAACTTTTTTCCAAAAAAGTTTTCCCCCGCAGAAATATTGCTATTTTATTTATTTTGCTTTGCCTTCAATCTGCCAGCACCTGCTCAAGGGGGGCGGCCTCAAAGTCTTTTGGCAGGGTGAACAGGCCCGGATCAATGGCCTTTTTCTCCACTTCTGTAACCGTGTCCACCCGCCTTTTGCCGTCCGGCAGGTGCGTGACCCATTGCAGCGCCCACCCGCGGGAGAGAAGATCCATCACCTCCGGGGAAAAGGCGGCCATTTCCAAAGCCTGCCCGCTCACGCTGTTTATTGCCTGCATTGCCCGGCCAAAGGCTTTCATATCCATATCCTCTTTTACCGATACTTCCGGCGATATCCATATTTCATCTGAAAGCCGCCCGTTGACGCGCATTTCGTAAGCCTTTGCCTGATGACCGGCAATAAGCGCAACCCTGTCGGTGGCAAGAATGCTGACCCGCGGCATGGCGCTTATTCGCTGGGGCATATGGCGGGCAAGGATTGCTCTTGCCTTTTCCCTTTCCTGGGCAGGCAGGGTCGCAAGCTCCCTTTCCATGAAAAGCATGGCCTGCTCCCTGGCAGAGGAAAGCTCCCTGGCGCATTGCTCCGGGGTTCCGGCCCAGTATTTTTTTGTCTGATTGTCCAGAAAAACAAGGGTGTCTGATTTTGCATCATACACGGTTGCCCTGCGGCCCTCTTCCATGCGAATGCGCTGATTTTCCACAAAAACCTGCCGCGGGCCGTTTGCAGTGCTCTCCGTGAACTCCCAGCCTGCAAGGGCCTGGCAGGGAATAAGGCAGGCTGCCAGCAAAAGGGCGGCGGACACAAATGCAAAGCAAAGTTTTTTCATGCCTTTTCTCCTTGAAGGCAGGCCGCTTTTTTCAGCAGACCGGCCACACGCCAAAATCGGGCTTTGTCTTGTATCCCACTCCAACCCGGCCATCTTCCATATATATGGCCCAGGCATAGGCAGGGTCGTAAACACTTGTGGTGCTTGTCCAGCAGGCCTGGGCAACGCCCGCAAAGGGGTTGCCCGGCGGCAGGGCCGGGGAATGGGTGTCCATGTGAAGCAGGCTTTCCATCTCCCGAACGCCGGGAAGCCGCCAGGGCCTTTTTGCAGAAGGGTTTTGGCTGTTAAGCTGCCTTATGCTTTCAAGGGCATCCTGCCAGGAAAGGTTTTTGCCCGCAAGATTTGGGTTTCTGTGCCACACAAGGCCGGTGGCCGTATCCAGAAATCCTTCATTTTGCGGCTCAAAACGCAGATTATGTGCCTTATTTTCGGGAACCGCCTCCCCCTGGCCGCTCACCGGCAGCACCATAAAGGAGGCATGACGCATTCCCTGAAAAACCCGCCCGCCTCCCAAGTGAACAGTCCAGGCCTGCTTTGGAAATCTGGCACAGGGGGTTTTGCTCCAAAAATAGCCGGGAAAAACATTTATAAATGGGTGGCCTTTGGGCAAGGCAGGGTTGAAAAATGCGTGGCTGATCAGCGAAAAAAGCTCCCTGCGGGTTGGCAGCCGCCAGTTGCTGCGGCCAAGCCGACCTTGCCTGTTCATTTCCTCCACAGCTTTGAGCGCCTCGTCAAAGGAAAGGGCAAACTCAAAAACAGAGGCGTCTTTTGGCCACACAAGCTCTGTGAGCCTGTCAAAAACAAGGGCGCCTGCTGCCTCAAACCTGGGATTGGGCCAGGGCCTGCCTGCGCGGCTTTGGCCGTCCTGGCCCGTCCCGGCGCAGGAGGCAAGCCTGTTATGGAAGGAATCAAAGCAAAAGTTTTGATCTGAAGCAAAAAAAAGATTCAACCTGCCTGCTCCTTGCATAAGTACCCGGCAGAATGTAAAAATTGCAGATGTGTTTAATCACCTTGTCTCATTGTATAACAGGCTGCCTTAAAACTCCACGGCCAGACGCTTAAAAACAAGGGCAAAAAGCGCCTTTTAAGGAGATTTTTCAAATGCAAAGCCCGCCCCTTGAAGTGGAAGTCAAATTCTGGATTGCCAAGCCTGATGCCCTGCACGCCAAAATTTTGTCTGTGGGGGCAAAAAGCCTGGGCCAGACAGAGGAGGACAACACAATATGGGACGATAAGGCTGGCAGCATACGCAAAAAAAACGCCCTGTTGCGCCTGCGCGAAGATGGAAGGGCAACCCTCACCGTAAAGGCTGAAACTGAAAATAAGGCTGACCGCCAGTGCAAGGTTATGAAAGAGTGGGAAACCGCCCTGGATAACCCTGCTGCCATGAGGCAGATACTTGATTTTCTGGGCTATTTTCCTGTGCGCTGCTACCAGAAGAAGCGCCATACCTTTGAGATGGGAAGGGTTCTTCTTATGCTTGATACAATGCCCTTTGGCGTTTTTCTGGAAATTGAAGGGCGCGAGGAGGACATAAAAGGGGCGGCAGCAGCCCTGGGCCTTGACTGGCAAAAGCGCATTGTGCTCAATTATTTTGAAATATTTGAGATAATTAGGCAGAAACAAAATCTGGCTTTCAACGACATAACCTTTGAGAATTTTGCCCGCATAAGCCCGGACTTGGCGGCCTGCCTGCCTGATTTTTGCGCCCGGCCCTAAAGGCAGATGATTTGCAGAGGAAAAAGCAGCTTCAAAAATGCTTCCAGCCCTGTTTTGCAGCCTTTCCACCCCCTTTTATGACGCAATTATGACGCAGCCATGACGCAGGCATGACGCAGCGTGGGCCTTTAAAGGCAAAACTAGTCAAGCCTTTATTTTCCTGCATCTTTTTACATTCGTAAAACACAAAAGCTGTTGACTTGTGCATTTGCCTTGTGGTTGACTACTAAACCAAGCGGCCCGGCAATTCATGATGCCCCATGACGGGCCAACAGCCAAAATTATATTGCATAAATTTGACGCTCGCTTTCTCCTGCTAATTGGCTTTTCAACAATTTGGGCTTGTTAGGTCGGCTCATGAGCTTTTTTGCCCATGCCGCCAGCCGGGAGGTTTTTTTATGGCAGTTGAGATGACCATTGATTTTACCAAGGAAATGGAATTCAACGCAGACTTTGACACCTGCTTTGCTTTTTTTTCTGATGTTCCCAAAACAGCAGAGTATTTTCCCAAAGTGGAAAAGCTTTCTGACCTGGGCGGCAATTCCTTTCAGTGGGAAATGGACAAGGTTGGCGTATCCAAATACACCCTCCAGGTGATTTACGCCTGCAAGTACGAGGCAGACAAAGAAAAGGGCATAATAAAATGGACGCCTGTTGAAGGCGTGGGCAACGGCAGAAATCAAGGCTATGCCAAGCTCACGGATGAAAACGGCAAAACCCGCGTACAGTTTTATACAAAGCTGGATCTTAACCTTCCTGTTCCTGGCCTTATCAAATCTCTTGTAAAGCCTCTTGTGGTTCGGGAGTTCAACAGCACAGCCGATCAGTTTGAAAAAAATCTGGTTGCCAAATTCGGTTGAGCCAAAACTTTAGGCAGCAAAAGCAGCCTTTGTATTGTTCAAGGGGGTAGTATTATGTCTGGCAAAATTCGTTTAACCATAACCATTGTGTGCGCAGTTCTCATGCTTGCCTTCTGCCTGCCGGAAATCGCCCAGGCAAAAAGGCCTTCTTACGAGTGGAAGGTGGGAACCCTTGCCCCAAGGAATGTGGGCTGGGCCAAGCAGGTGGAGGAAGTCCTTATGCCTGCCATTAACCGCATAACCAACAAGGACCTTAACCTGCGGGTGTATTGGGGCGGGGTGATGGGCGATGACGAGGACGCCATAAAGAAGATGCGCATTGACCAGCTCCAGGCAGGGGGCCTCACCGCAAGCGGGGCCATACTCATTCTGCCCGACTGGGCGGTTGTTGAAATCCCCTTCCTTTTCAACAGCTATGATGAGGTGGATTTTGTAAAGCCAAAGATGTTCGACCGCTTTGACCGCCTTATGGAGGAGCGCGGCTTCAAGCTTGTTGTGTGGATTGACCAGGATTTTGACCAGATCTATTCCGTGCGCAGGCCACTTGAAACGCCCGAAGACTTTAGGGGTGTTCGCTTTGTGGCCTGGTACGGCCCTCTGGAGGAAAGAGTGCTGGAGCTGTTAGGTGCAAGGCCCATTCCCATAAATGTGCCGGAAGTGACCGCCTCCGTGCGCTCGGGCATTGCAGACGCCAACATTGCCCCGGCAATCTGGATGGTGGGTGCGCAGATGTATTCGGTATCCCGGTTTGTCAACACCATGAACATCCGCTATGCGCCTGCCCTTATTGTTGTAAACAACAAGGCTTACAATGAGCTTCCCAAGGTTTACCAGGACGGCATAATCGCCGAGCGGTGGGAGATAACAGACAACTTTGTGGCCGGAACCCGCCGCGACAATGAAAAGAGCCTTGAAGCCATGATTCGCTATGGCATGAAGAAGGCGGACATAACACCTGAAAATCTGGCGCGCTTTCAGCAGATTTTGGAGCCTGTGGGCCAGGAGATGGTGGGCAGGCTTTACAGCCAGGAGCTTCTTGACGAATTGAAAGGCTACCTGAAAGAATACCGCTCTCTCCATTCCAATTAAGGCATTGCACATTACAAAGCATTGCCCTTTCATATTTTAAAGGGGGGCGGGGAGCCTTAAAATCCCCGTCCCTCCTTTCCCATATTGCCAAATTCTCAAGGCCCGGCCCTGTCAGTAGGCCATACCTTTTTTGCGTGTTTTATCCAGCAGCCCAAAAGCAGGGGGGGAATGCCCCTGCCTTTTTACGCGCCATTAACGCCCTGGCGAACAGGGTTCTTGCCTTTCAAGGCCAACAGCCTGAACAGCTTAAAGGGGGAAAGCAATGTCAGCAAAAAAATTATCCGCCATAGGCCTTGCCCTGATTCTTGTTCTGGCAATCAGCTTTCCGGCAGGTATTGCCCATGCAAAAAAGCCCAAATGGGAATGGAAAACCGGAACCCTTGCCCCAAAGGGCATTGGCTATGCCAACCAGGTGCGCGACATTCTTCTGCCTGAAATAGAAAACGCCACAGACGGGGATGTTGTGCTCAAGGTTTACTGGGGCGGGATTATGGGCGATGACGAGCAGCACCTCCAGAAAATGCGCATGGGCCAGCTTCACGCTGCCGGGCTTTCGGGCCAGGGCACATTTATGATGGCCGGCGACATGGCTGTTCTGGGCCTGCCCTTTCTGTTTGAAAGCTGGCAGGAGATTGATTATCTAAAAGAGCGCATGATGGACCGCTTTGACGCCATAGTTGCACAGCACGGATTTAAGCTGCTTTTGTGGCTGGATCAGGATTTTGACCAGATATATTCCACCCGCAACTCCATTGCCCAACTTGACGACTTTGCAAAGGCCCGCTTTGTGACATGGTTCGGGCCTCTGGAAGGCAGGCTTCTCCAGAAGTTCGGCACAAACCCCATTCCAATGGGGGTTGCAGAAATTCCTTCCGGCCTGCGCTCCGGCGTGAGCGATGCAATGATAGCCCCATCAATATGGGTGGTGGGAACCCAGCTCTATTCCACCTTCCGCTTTGTAAACCCCATGAACATCCGCTATGTTCCGGCGTTCTGCGTTTCCACAGTTGCAGCCTGGGATGTTCTGCCCCAAGCCTACCATAACAATATCCGCAGAGACAGGCTTGAGTGGAGCAACCGCTTCACCAAAGACTCCCGCGTTGAAGGGGACAAGAGCTTGGCCGCCATGATCCGCTATGGCGTCAAGGAAGTTACATCCACCCCGGAGCAGATGGAGCAGATAAAGCTCCAGGCCCTGCCAATATGGGAGGATTTGGCTGGAAAGCTTTATCCGGCGGAACTGCTGGAGGAGATTAGGGAGCATCTGGCCAACTACAGAAGAAAATAAGGGGCTGTCCCAGGAAGCCGTGGGCTGTGTTGCGCTTCGCCGGGCAGGAACTCGATG
>JASEHB010000176.1 GCA_030018745.1 Desulfatibacillaceae bacterium
CATTGCCCATCACTCCGCCCCAATAGACTTTCAGCTTTACCGTCTGCGCCGACGACTCCCAAATCCAGGGCATAACCAGAGCCTGCACCTGCCTGCCCCAGCCCAAATCCTTTGGGGCAAGGGTGGCTATTTTCCAGCGGTTGTCCTGTTGTTCGGCCAGCGCCGCAACAGGGATAAGGGCTGCAACAAGTAACGCAATAACCATGAAATGGGTAATTTTTTTCAGGCTGGCCACGGGCTTTCCTTTCCGTTTGGGTGTTTTTTTGCGGCAGATCAGCCACTTTTTGAACATATTACAACACATTGCATCTTAACAAAAGAATTTGTTCAGGCAAGGCACAAATCGTTTTGGCAGGATGATTCACAAGTTGGATTTGCGGGAGAGCGGTGGCAGCGCATGATGGTTTGCAGGAGTTGCTGCCTGCCAATTCAATGGGTTTTTGGGTGAACCAGCACGCGCAGGAGGCATCTGCTGCAGGCAATTATCCAGCGTGTGCGCTGAACCACCCACCCAACCTGCTGAATGAAGCATCGCAGCCATCAGGTTTTTTTATTATTTTTTGCCATTTCTTTTTCAACCATCCTTTGCCGGATGCTTGATCCCTCACGGACGGCGAACACCTGGAAACCATGGGAGGCCAAACCGACGCTCCATCCCAGGAGAGGCCAGTAAAACCACAAGGTTTGAGGGGAGTATTTGAGGTTGACAGCCAGCATAACGAGATTCATCACTATAAAAACAGCCGCATGGTAATAGAACCACAGCTTGGCGCGGACAGTTTTCATCGCATTTTTATGCTCGATATCATTGGTTGGCGTTTCCAAAAGCATTCCCTCTCACTGCGCTTTTAACCTGCATGTATAAAGAAAGGTAGGTTGGGCTAGCGCAGCCGCAGGCAAGCGTAGCCCAACAACAAATGCTATTCCTCCTACTCCTCCCCCTGCTTTAACAGCTTGCGGTGCCTGAATGCGCTCTGGATGCCCTTGCGCTCCTTGCGTGCCCGATCTATTTCCATACTGACTTTAAGCCCCCTTGTGCGCAGCGAAAAGAACATGAGGCGTTTTTTATCCATAACAAAGAAGCGATGACCGTATTTTTTCAAGGCCTTTTGATCTATTTCAAAGCCAAGGCCCGGCTTTGCCGGGGGCAAAATTGTTCCGCGCTGGTGGTGGAAAGGCTCTTTCAATATGCCGTCACGGGCCTCAACAGACCAGCCGGGCGGCGCAAGGGGATATTCAAGCTCCTTTTTTTCTGCAAAGCCCGAAGCTGCCATGAGCTGCAAATTCACCGCAAAGCCTATGCCGTTTGTCCAGGTGTGGGGGCTGTATTGAAGGTTGTGCTCGCGGATTTTCTGTATGAGCGCCCAGGTCTGGGCAATGCCGCCGGTGAAAAGTGCATCCGGCTGAAAAATATCGTAGCAGCGCTTTTCCACCATCATGGATAGTTCGGCCAGCGCCCCGGTGTGAAGCTCGCCGCCGGATATGGGCACCTTGCTGTATTGCACAAGGGCGGCCTGGTCTTCATAGGCGTCCATGGGCAGCGGCTCTTCTATCCACGCAATTCCGGCCTCCGCGCAGGCGTCTGCAAAGCGCTTTGCCCGCTCCAGGTTCCACAGGGGCGCATCGCTTATCACGGCCACGCGCCAGGCCTGGTTTGCATCCACGCCTATGCTCATTTTGTGGCCCACGGCTCTTGCCACCTCGCGCACATGGCGAATGTCCACAGCCTCGTCAAAATCGTGCACCCGCAGCTTAACCGCCCTGAAACCCTCCTCGTGGCGGGCAAGCACCTCGTCAATGCGCTTTTTGGCGCTTTTCACCTCTCCGGTGGAGGCATACAGCTTTATGGGCGAGGCCGCACCCCCTAGAAGCTCGTAAACCGGCCTGTTTTCGCGCTTGCCCTTTATGTCCCAGAAGGCAGGCTCAATCCAGAAATTGCGCCATCCAAGATAACCAATCTCCCGCAGCCGCTGCTGTATCATGTCAATATCAGCAGAGTCCTCCCCCAAAAGATAAGGCCCCAGAAGATCCCCCAGGCCCCGGCGCTCCGCCCCCATTGCAGGGCCTGCGCTGTAACCGCTTATGCCCTCGTCTGTTGTAACCTTTATAAGGTCAAAGCGGTTCTCCATCTGGGGAAGGCCGGGAATCCAGCTTGGATAAAAAGGCGCGGGCAAAGGGATTGCCACATGAAAAAGCTCGATGCGGGCGATGGTGCTCATGGTCCGCCTCCAAAAAAGTAATTATTTTGCCACGGGGTTGTTTCCAGACTTTTTCTGTAGAGCATTGCCGCCCAAAAATCAACAGCAGCCGCCTGTTGGCGTACCGGGGCCATCCGTGCTATGAGAGAAAAGGTTTTGTCAAAAATAATCTGCCCGCAAAAAAGGGCGGCAAAAATCAGGAGTCTGTATGGATTTTTCAAGTGTGGAGCATACAAGGCAGCAGCTTGAGCAGGCGGGCTATATATGCTCGACCACGGCGGCCACGGTGGTTTACCTGGCTTTGGCCACCCAAAAGCCCATACTGGTGGAAGGCCCTGCCGGTGTGGGCAAAACAGAGCTTGCAAAGGCCGTTGCCAGAAGCCTTAACCGCAACCTTATACGCCTGCAGTGCTACGAAGGCCTTGACGAGGCCAAGGCCCTTTATGAGTGGGAGTACGCCAAGCAGATTCTCTATACCCAGATGGTTAAGGAGAAGATTAACCAGATAATCGAGGGCGCTGTCAGCCTGCCCGAAGCGGTTGACCGGATTGCCATGCAGGAGGATGCCTTCTTTTCCGAGCGGTTCCTCCAGCCCCGGCCCCTGCTGGCCGCTCTCACAAGCGATACCCCGGTGGTGCTGCTGGTGGACGAGGTTGACAAGGCAGACCCGGAGTTTGAGGCCTTTTTGCTGGAAATCCTTTCCGATTTCCAGGTGAGCATTCCGGAACTTGGCACAAAAAAGGCTGTGCATGTTCCCTTTGTGGTGCTTACCAGCAACAACTACCGCGACATGAGCGATGCCTTGAAGCGCCGCTGCATCCATCTTTACATTGACTACCCGGACAGGGACCTGGAAACGCGCATAGTCAACTTAAAGCAGCCGGGCATGGCCCAGGCCCTTGTGGAGCGCATGGTTGACGCCATACGGGCCATAAGGAATCTGGATTTGAAGAAAAAGCCCTGCATATCCGAAACCCTGGACTGGGCACAGGCCCTTGTGGTGCTGCAAATCGAGGAGCTTTCCACAGAAGTTGTGAGCCAGACCCTTTCAATGGTGTGCAAATACCGCTCTGATGTTGAAAAGGTCAATGAGAGCATGGGCAAAATCGTCAAAAAGGCAGATTCAGCGTGTTAGGGATTGTGACAAGGTTTGCCGGCGCGGCCAGGGCTGCGGGCCTGCGGGTGAGCAGCTCCGAGGTGCTGGACTGCACAAGGCATCTTTCCATGATAGATGTCCTGGATGAAGCCCAGTTCCGCACGGTTTTAAGGGCCAACTTTGCAAAGAGCCTTCGGGAGCAGGCCCAGTTCGACCAGCTTTACGAGCTTTTCTTCAAGCAGCTTTCAACAGACGCCCAGTCCGAAGCCCAGGTTCTGGGTCGCGCCCTTGAGCAGGCCCTTAACAGCCTGCGGGAGCAGGCAGGCGAAAACGCCTTGTTGCAGGCCGCCCTGGACATGATTTCCGGCGAGCCTTCGGCCTTTCTTGCCCTGATGAACGACCTGGAAACAGACGGCGAGCGCCCTGCAATGGCAATGGGCGGCAACCTTGGCCAGGTGGCCCGCCGCCTTGAGGTTATGTTGAGCTTGAATGACATTCGGGGCCTTGCAGCGCAGTTTCTGGAGCAAAACCGCAGCACCCTGCCCTGGCAGGTGCGCCGGGATATGGAGCGCCACTTTCAGGCACGGCTGGAAATGGCAAACCGGCTGCTCACCCAGGCCCCGCGCCCGGAAAACGCAGGCCTTGTTCGGGCCATGAGCCACGAAAAACGCATGGCCCAGCTTGGAGAAACGCCCTTTGTCTCCCTTTCTCCAAAAGAAGTACAGGAAATGCGCTTTGTCATTGATCACCTTGTGCGAAAGCTCAAGGACACGGTTGCAAGGCGCTATGCCGCCCGCACACGCGGCATTCTGGATGTAAAGCGCACCCTGCGCCGGGCTGCCCGCTTTCAGGGCGTGCCAATGGAAATCGTGCTCAAAAAAAAGCCGCCCAACAAGGGCAAAATCGTCACCCTGTGCGATGTATCCGGCTCCGTGTGGTCCGCGGCCCGCTTCATGCTCAACATGCTCTACGCTGTGCAGGACTGCTTTTCGCGGGTGAAAAGCTTCATCTTTGTGGCAGGCCTGGCCGATGTCACCCCCATTTTCGAGCACAATGCCATAAACCAGGCAATCGAAAGGGTTTTGCGCGAAACAGACCTGGAATACGGCGCTTCAACAGATTACGGGGCCACCCTGCGGGACTTTGCCCGCAACCACATGGACATATTGAACAAAAAAACCACCATAATAATTATAGGGGACGGCCGCTCCAACTACTGCAACCCGGAAGCAAGAATTTTGGATGCCATGCGCGAAAAAGCCCGGCGCATTGTGTGGCTCAACCCGGAGCCGCCCCAGTTCTGGTATTCGGGCGATAGTGAAATGAAAACCTACGAGCGCTACTGCCACGAGGTGAGGCCCTGCCAGAACCTTAATCAGCTTATGGAATTCATCAGCGATCTTGTGCTGTGATGGCTGACTGCCTGTAAGATAAAACAATCTGCGGCGGGAACTTTTTTGCAAAACAGTTTCCCCGCAAAAATCATTTCCAATCCGGCAGCAGCAAATTGTTTTTAAGGAAAGGCCTTATCTGATGGAAAGCAACCAGACCCAGGACTGGGCCGCCGCAGCCGCCAGCTTTGCCGGGGAGCACATCGCCCCGCTCACCGGCCTTTCAAAATCAAAAGATTTTCCTTTTGATCTGTGGCAGAAGATGGGCAAGGCCGGTCTTTTGGGAATAGGAATAGAAAGGCAGTACGGCGGGGCTTCGGGCAGCTACGCGCTCATCGCGCAAGCAGCCTCCCTTCTTGTGGAGCACGGCCATAACCTGGGCATGGCTGCAAGCTTTCTCATCCACAACATGGTGGCCCGCTTTGCCGTGCAAAGGCTTGGCTCCCAATCAATAAAAGATTCCCTGCTGCCCACAATGGCGAGTGGGGATAAAACCGTTTCCGTTGCCATGTCCGAGCCAAAAACCGGCGCGCATCCCCGCCTCATGGCAACCACAGCCGTAAAAAGCGCAAACGGCTGGCTTATCAACGGCCAAAAGGCCTATCTCACAAACGGCCCTATTGCAGATGCCTTTGTGGTTGTGGCCGCCACCGGCGGGCAGGATAGATCCAGAACCTTCGGGGCATTCCTTGTTACAAAAAACACACCGGGCCTTTCAATCCTGCCCCCAATGGACATAGGCTTTCTGCTGCCCGCGCCCCACGGGGCCATAAGGCTTGAAAATGTTTTTGTACCCCCCCATGCCCTTATGGGCACGCCGGACAATGCCTTGAATGAGCTTGTAAAACCCTTCCGCACCGTGGAGGACGCGCTGATGACAGGCCCGGCCACAGGCGCCCTGTCCCGCCAGCTT
Source organism: Desulfatibacillaceae bacterium (assembly GCA_030018745.1). GTDB lineage: Bacteria > Desulfobacterota > Desulfobacteria > Desulfobacterales > Desulfatibacillaceae > JAGVAW01. The sequence continues at coordinate 5,599 of JASEHB010000176.1, forward strand.
GAGCTGATTGCCGGCATAATGCGCAGCAAAAACACCCCGCCCACAACAGATATGGAGCAGGCTCTTGGCCTCTTTGAAAGCCTTGTTTTCGCCCTGAAAACCCTCTCAGGCCATACGGCGGCAAAAATTGACGAGGCCGATCTCGAAGCTGCAAGCCGCATAAACATTGCCTTCAGATACATAGCAGACGAAGCCCGCTGCCTTATCAACCGCCTGCTTGGAGAAACCAGCCTGGAAAAAGAAGGGGAACTTGCCACCCTC
>JASEHB010000177.1:0-578 GCA_030018745.1 Desulfatibacillaceae bacterium
AGAATGCCCTGCCCCTGCAAATTTTAAGGGTTTTCGATTAGCTTTTGCATCAGTGGGTAAAAATAAGATCGGGGTCTTTGCTTGGGGTTATTTTGTCCTTGCCGTTTGCAGCCGGGCCTGGGGCCGGGCCTTGCAGACCCTGCCAGATAAGGCGGGCGGCCATGCCTGCCATTATGCCAAGGCGCTCCTTTGTAAAGACTGTCTGGCTGCCTGCCATTGTGAGCATTATTATGCCGATGACGGCGCCTATGAATATGCCTGCTGCCTCCCAGGAGTCTATTTCCGGAACTATGCCTGCTTCCTTTGCCCTGTCAATCTGCACGGCAACAACAGCCAAAACGCCGCGCTCAAGGCCCGCCACCCGGCGTTTAAGTTTTTCCGGGCAGTTGGCGATGGTATCCGGGGTGGTTTCGGAAAAAAATACCCTGAAGTATTCGCTGTGCCGGTTGGAAAAGCTGAACACCACCTCAAGGAGCTTGTTTATGAAGGCCTCAATGTCCGTCCCCTCCTGGGGAACGGCTTTGAGTTCCGCCAGAAGCTGCTCCAACCCTCCTGCGCCAACGGTTACAAAGAGATCA
>JASEHB010000177.1:588-5828 GCA_030018745.1 Desulfatibacillaceae bacterium
AGATCATCCTTGTTAACATAATCCAGATACAGGGTTCGCTTGCTGTATCCGGCCTTCTTGGCGATCTCGTCCATGCTTGTTGCATGGTAGCCCTTGGTGAGAAAAAGCTCGCGGGCTGCATCCAGAATTTTATCTGCCCGGTTTTTTTTCATTTTCCGGCGCTGCTTTCCGCCCCAGCTTTTTTCAAAGCTTTTTAAGGCTTTTTGTTTTCCCCGGCAAAGGTGGTCACGGTGTCTTGCGGGCATACCTTTCTGCAAACAGGTTTTCCCCGCATCTCTTTCAGGAATACATTAAGTTGCACAAGTTTTATTTGCGTGGAACACTTTTTTTGTAAAACTATTGTCTTTTGAACCGGCTCTTAAAATACCAGGCAAGTAATTATGCTTCAGTAACCGGGTACAGGCTTTGAAGTCGTTTTTTTGGCTGCCGCCAACAGCCGTCTGTCACAGTTCCTTTTATACAGGCTTTCCAACAAGGGTTTTTACGCTTTTCCACCTTCCTGCCAGGCAATGTTTTTGGCCAAAAACATGGATTTTAGCGTATCCCTTGTTGAATAAAGGAATTTGTAGCCCATCTCGCTGGTGAGTCGGCTGTTGTCCAGCACCCAGGGGTACCGCACATAGTCATAGAATGTTGGCGGCACACGGGCAATGGGCAGTTTCATGCGCCATGTCCAGTCAAAAACCCGGTACAAAACCCAGTCGGGCATGGGCAGGATTGTGCGGCCTGCAAGGCTCACGCACTCCCGCAGGGTCATGGTGTCGGATGGAGCCACATTGAAAGGGCCTTTGCCCTTGTTTTCAAGCAGGTGGATTATGGAACCCACAACATCATCCTCGTGGACAAACTGGAGCGGCGTGTTGTGATTCTTTGGCACCATGCCCACAGGCAGGGTGAAAAGGTAGGACAGGTAGTTGTCCACGCCAGGGCCGTAGATGATGCTGGGCCGGATGATGCTCATTACAACTTTTGGATGCGCTTCCATAAATTCGGCGCAAAGGGCCTCCATTTGGGCCTTGTCCCTTGCGTAGGAAAAATGGGGATGGGGCCGGATGGGGTCTTTTTCCGTGATGGGCACAGGGTTGTCTGCAAAGGCCCCGTAAGCCGTGGCCGAGCTTATCATGCAGGCCTGGGGGATTTTCGCCTTTTCAATGGCTGCCAAGGTGTTTTTGGTGCCGCCCACATTGATATGGGTCATGTGCCCTTCATCGCGGATGGGGTTCAGGATGAAGGCCAGATGCACGAGTATGTCGGGTTTTATCTCATCCACCCAGTCCACCAGGGCCGGGTCGGTTATGTCCATTTTGCGGAAGGTGCCTTTGCGGTACTTTGCCCTGGGCAGGTTTATATCCATGCCGTAAAAGGCCTTGCACCAGCCAAGGCGGTCAAGCTCGCGGCACAGGATGCTGCCCACATAGCCGGATGCGCCGGTTATAAAAACGGTTTTTTGCTCCATTTTGTCTTTCTCCACACTTCTGTAAGACTTTTTTAAAGCTGACCGGGAAGGCCGGTTTGTTGACAAGGCCTTCCCGGTTTTGCCGCAATTTATGACAAGACCTAGTCGGCCATCAGCCCTGCTGCCTTGGCCGCCTTCACCTGGGGCGGGTCATCCCAGTTCTTTTTGGCGTCAAGCTCGGCGCAAAGCACATTTGCGCCGATGTAGCCAGGCCCGCCGATTATCATGCCGCCCGGATACACTGATGCGCCGCACACAAAAAAGTTCTCGATGGGCGTCCATACGCCGGAGCAGGAGTCGTTTGGCCGAAAATAGCCCATCTGGAGCGGCACATAGGCTCCCTGTTTGATGGACCCGCGCACCATGTTGCGGATTTTGGCCTCAATGTAGGTGGGCGGATACACAAGCTTGTTATAAACCTCCAGGTTGGGTGCAAATTTCTTCCACTGGGCAATGCAGGCATCTGCATATTCCCACTTTATCTTCTCCCAGTCAGCCTCGTAGGGCACAAGGCATTCAAAGCGGCCCGAAGCTAGCCCCGGCGGAGCCATTATGGGGTCGAAAATGCTTGCAACCGTGGCATGGCCCATTATGGAATCTTTTGGCAGCTTGCCAGCCTCAAGATCATCAAGGTGATCCAAAATGGACTGGGTGTCTCCCACGCCAAGATGGGTTATGAATGCCCGGTTGACATCCGGGTCCGTGTCCGAGCCAAGGTACTCCGGCGGGGCCGCCAGGGCCAGATGTGCGCCAAACAGGGTGATTTTCTCCCATTCCCAGCGCTTTGCCGCATCAACCAGATCTGAAGGGATTTCATCAGCATCAAAGAACTTTAAAAAGTTCTGCTGCGGGTCAACGGTTGAGGCCACGGCCTTTGCAAAAATCTCGGTTCCATCCTCCAGAACCACGCCGCAGGCCTTGCCGTCCTTGGTCAGAACCTTTGCCACAGGGGCTGAATCCACAATGGTTCCACCCTGGCCCACAACAACCTTGTGGATGGCCGATGACAGCCTGTGGGAACCGCCGCACACAAGGGCTGCGTTGGTCATGCGGTAAACATAGAGGGGAAAAAGATAGCCCAATGCCTCGTAGGGCGACATCCCCCACATGGTGAAGAGGTTTAAAACGCCTGCTTTAAGTGGGTCGGAAAGCCCGTAGCGCTCCAGCATTTCCAGGGGCGTCAGCTCGGCCACCTCGTTGAAGCGGCGGCCAGCGTCATCGCTGGCGTTGTCAAGCTGCTGCACCATTTCAATGGGCGGAATGGCAGGCACATAGGTATAGGGAATCAATATCTTGTCCGACCATTCCTTGAAATCGGCCATCATGGCTTCAAACTTTTTGGCCTGATCCGCACCAAAATGCTTGGCAACATGGGCAACCGTGCGGGCCGTGTCCCTGTAAAAAAGCAGGGGCGGGCCGTCCTGGCGGACATAGGCTGCCTGAACCTCCGGGTAAATGAAGCGGACTCCCCTGTCCTTTAAATTGAAGTCCGAATAAACAGGCATTATTTCGGCCATCATGTGGTAAACCGCATGGGGATTGTATTTGAAGCCTGCAAACTCCAGGGTGTCCAGACCGCCGCCGGTTTCATGGCGGGCCTCAAGAACGCACACATCCAGGCCTGCGCGGGTGAGATAAGCCGCACAGATGAGGCCGTTGGGGCCTGCTCCGATTATCACGACATCAAACTGGGTCTTTTTCATTCTTATTTCACCCCCCTGTTCAACGGAATGTCCTCAAGGTTTTCCAGATACCAGATGCAGGCCTTGGCATTCCACCAGTCCTGCTCCAGCACTCCCAGGTCTTTGGCCACCTCGGTTGCTGCAATGTAGCCCGAAGCCAGCCAGGTTGTGCCAAAGGGATGGATGGAATTGGACAGATAGAGGTTTTTTATGAATGTGCGCGAGCCGCCGCCCTGTAGCACGCCGGGAACAGGCCGGTTCTCGTAATACTGCTCTGGAATTACCGAGCCGCCAACCCAGTTGCCTTCAACTGCCGATGGGTTGTTTCTCTGCATATCCAAAGGCGTGTAGAGGATGCGATCCTTTACAAGGCTTTTGAAGCCGGGTGCATATTTCTCGTAGGTGTCGGTCACTTGGTCGGCCAGCCGGTCCTTTATTTTGTCCCAGCTTGGCAGACCGTTCAACGGCCCGTGCTTCCAGGAAACAGGCGCAGGCGGAACATCGAACCACACAAAGCTTGTGTGGCATCCGGCAGGCGCCTGGGAGGGATCTGCCAGGGTGGGGATGAACCAGTTGGCAATGACCTCGTCATTTATGCGGCCTGAAACAAGGCTTGCGTTGTAGTCTATCAGCTCCTTGGAATCCTTGCCGCCGAAGTAGCCCATTGCGCAACGGCCAATGGCCGGGTCAAAGGCTTCGGAGGCAAAGCGCGGCTGGCCGGAAAGGGCATAGTAAACCCCAAAGAGGTTCTGCTCGCTGTATGAAAAGCGGTCAATGCGGTTTGCCATTTCCTCGCCGATTGTTGCCGCACCGATAAAATCCAGAAAAGTTGGCTTGACCGTAAGGTTGGAGATGACAACCTTTGCAGTGATTTTTTCGTTGGGGAAAACCGCATGCTCGGAAAGCACAACGCCGTTTGCCTGGCCGTTTTCCACAAGAATTTCCTTGATGGGGCAGCAAGGCAGGATTTTCACCCCGTGGTGGGTTGCAGCCTTTACAAGGGCATGGGTCACGGCATGGGAGCCGCCGTGGGAGTAATGCACAGGGATAAAAGGCCCCACAAGCATGGAAAGGAAGGCGCAGCCAAAGGAGCCAATGGTGCGGTGGATGGGTGGCAGGCCCGAAATCCATGAAAGGGATTCGATAAGTGTCTTTAAGTGCTCGGATTCAAAAATGCGGTCCATTATCTGAAAGCCGTTCATGTTCCGCAAATCCGCAAAGGTAAGCCCAAGGCCCATTTCCTTGAAAAAACCCTCTGCAAACCGGCTCATGGCCAGTTCGTTCTTCCAGTTTGGAGCCTCATAAAGGTACTGGTGCAGGGTGGCTACCATCTCCTCCACCTTGGGCAGCAGGTAGGCGGCCCCGGCCTCCATCATGGCAAGGTCTTTGGCGGAATGCCTGCCCCAGTTTTCCATGGTCCTGGTGGGGTCCTGGTGGATGAGGGCGTTTTTGCCATCTGCAAAGGTCTTGCCGTAAGCCACCTCTGTTGCAAGCATTTCCAGGCCAAAGCGCGGCAGATCCAAATCGCTCATGGCCGGACTCATGGCCGTGATGAGCCAGGTGGCGTGAAGATTGTGCGCAAAACCCGGCAAACCGGGTTCGGTGGTGTCGCAATGGGCGCCGCATTCGCCCCTGGCCTCTACAACCAGGACCTTAAGGCCTGCCTTGCCCAGATATGTGGCAGCGGTCAGTCCGTTGATTCCGCCACCCACCACAATGACATCATAGTCGGGCATGAAGTTTCCTCCTCCGTATTTTGCCGCAAGTGCATAAATAAAAGTTTTTATCTTGCCGGACCCTGGGTGCAGAAAAGCCCCAAGGCCGCAACCCGATGAAATGCCGCCCCCTGGGGCGGCAGGCCAATTTGTGCTGATACGAATAAGGATGGGAAATGGCCCTTAAAGGGCCACGGTTTTCATAAAACCGCCAAAACAGCCTGCAAAGACATTGAAAAAGACCGCCGTGTTTAATGTGTGGCGGGCTTTTTACTTGCCCTTCCCCCGGCAGGCAAACCCCGCTTAAGCTGCCTGGGAGTGGCGCTGGCGATCGCGCTGGTTCTTGGAGCGGCGCATCATGGTGTCATAGGCGCTGTTGACCTTTTT
>JASEHB010000178.1 GCA_030018745.1 Desulfatibacillaceae bacterium
CCGGAAAATTGTCAACACCCTTATGGAAAAGATGCAAGACAGCAACCTGGCCGCCTACTTCCACAGGGAAGAGGGCCTTATGTGCGCGGGCTGCCACCACAACAGCCCTGTTTCCAAAAAGCCGTCCCGCTGCACAAGCTGCCATGCAGGTGTTGGCGGCGGCAAGGATTTGGCAAAGCCCGGCGCTGTGGCCGCCTATCACCAGCAGTGCATTGGCTGCCACGAGGTTATGGGCATTGAAAAGGCGATGGGCTGCACCGATTGCCACAAGGAAAAGAACGAAAACAGGCCCCTGACTGACAAGATACTGGATAACGATTTTTAGGCCCGGCCTTATGATGGTGCGGGGAAAAAACAATGCGTGCAGAAAACGGCTTGTATCAGGCACAAAAGCCATCTGCACCTAAAAAGAAAGGCCTTTTGGCCGCCTGTGCGAGGTTTTTCACATGGCCCTGACAAGACGGAAATTTTTGGGATGGCTCGGTGCAGGGGCGGCTGCCACAACGGCTGCCGCAGTAAAACCTGCTGTCGCTGCATCCAACAAGCATTTTGAAGGCCATCCGGATTCCAATGCCGTGCTCCATGACCTGGTTGCCTGTGTTGGATGCAGAAGGTGCGAGGCGGCCTGCAACAAGGTCAACGACCTGCCGGAGCCTGACCAGCCCTTCGCGGATCTCACCGTGCTGGAAACAAAGCGCCGGACAACGGAAAAGGCCTACACGGTTGTCAACCGCTATGATGGTTTAAGGCCTTCCGGGCAGCCGGTTTTTGCCAAGAAGCAGTGCAACCACTGCCTGGAGCCGGGCTGCGCATCAGCCTGCTTTGTTAAGGCCTTCACCAAAACGCCGGAAGGGCCGGTTGTTTACAACCCCAAAGTGTGCGTGGGATGCCGCTACTGCATGGTGGCCTGCCCCTTTGAAATTCCGGCCTACGAGTACCAAAAGGCTTTTGATCCTGAAGTGGTCAAGTGCACCATGTGCCATCCCCGGATAATGGAAGGCAAGCTGCCCGGCTGCGTTTCTGTCTGCCCCACCGAGGCCCTGGTTTTTGGCAAGCGCAAGGACCTTCTGAACACGGCCCGCCAGCGCATTGCCCGCCGCCCGGATCTCTATGTTGACCACATCTACGGCGAGAACGAGATGGGCGGCACATCCTGGCTCTATATTTCGGATGTCCCCTTTGAAAAAGCCGGAATGAGGATGGATCTGGGCATAACCCCGGCCCCTGCCCTCACCGCCGGGGCGCTTGCGGCCGTGCCAATGATAGCAGCCCTTTGGCCCGTGCTTTTGGGCGGTGTTTATCTTATGAGCACCCGCAGGGACAAGGAAGCGCACCAGGAAAAGGAAGATGCCCTGAAGTCTGCAAGGGAGCAGGAGCAGGCTGCGGCAAAGGCTGCCCTTAAAAAGGCTTCCGAGGACGCTGCCAAGGCCCAGCAGAAGGCTGTGGAAAAAGCGGTCAAGGATGCCCTGGCCCAGGCCGAGAAAAAGCGCGAGGAAGAGCAGAAAGCAAAACAACAAGCCCAGGAGGCCGGCCAGTCTCCGGATGGCCAGGGCCAAGAATCCGAGGAGGAATCCTGATGTCAAGCCAAGCTGTGCGAGCTGATCGGGGCATTATAACGCCCTTTAATGTCATAGCCGGTATCATTGTCATCATGGGCATGGTGCTAACCGCCTGGCGATTTGCCGGAGGGCTGGGGGCTGTAACCAACCTGGACAATCATTATCCCTGGGGGCTTTGGATCGGCCTTGATCTGATGGCAGGTGTCGCCCTTGCAGCAGGCGGTTTTGTAACCAGCGCGGCTGTCCATGTTTTTGGCATGAAGAAGTATTCCAGTGCTGTTCGGCCAGCCATACTCACGGGCTTTTTGGGCTACGCCCTGGTTGTTATCGCCCTGCACTACGATGTGGGCCGCCCCTGGCGTCTGCCCTATCCCTTTATTATGAGCCAGGGAACCACCTCTCTTCTATTTGAGGTGGCCGCCTGCGTGGCCCTTTACCTCACGGTGCTTTTTCTGGAGTTCTCGCCTGCTGCAATGGAGTGGCTTGGGTTAAAGCGCGCCCGCCTGATAGTGGTAAGGCTCATGCTGCTTCTCACAATTTTCGGCGTGGTTCTTTCCACCCTGCATCAGTCGAGCCTGGGGGCCTTGTTTCTCATTGCGCCGGGCAAGCTGCATCCCTTGTGGTATTCGTCATATCTGCCGGTCTTTTTCTTTGTATCTGCGGTGGTGGCTGGCCTTTCAATGGTTATCTTCGAATCAAGCATAACAGCCCGTTACTTTGCAGACAAAATGGACGAAACCCACAAGCAGCAGAAAACCACCGTGGCCTTTGGCTTTGCCAAGGCAGCGGCATTCACACTGGCAGGCTATTTCTTTGCCAAGGTCATAGGCATTGCCGTTGACAACAACTGGCATTACCTTGCCACAGGTTACGGCGCATGGTTTCTGGTGGAGCTTTTGGGCTTTGTGGCCCTGCCAGCTTTTTTGTTTGCCATAGGCGCGCGGGAACAGAGGCTTGGCCTTGTCAAGTTCACGGCAGGGTGGTCGGTTTTTGGCATCATCCTAAACCGCCTGAATGTGAGCCTCATTGCCTTCAACTACCACCTGCCCGCGTCCGAGCGCTATTTTCCGAGCTGGCAGGAAATAGGCACATCAATATTTCTTATCACTTTAGGGCTTATCGCATTCAAGTTCATAGTAACCCGTATGCCAATCCTTTATTCGCACCCGGATTATCCGGATGAGCATTAAAAGGCAGGCGGCAAGGAGAGAATCAAATGGAAGGCATACTGACGCTGCATGATTTCATGCTTTACACAAAGTCGGTCACCTACATCATTGTGGTTGGAGCGCTCCTGGGGCTGGCAGGTTTTTTCTGGTTCTTAAATGAGCGGGATGAGGACCCGGATGAAAACCCCCCAGCCGAACATTAAGCCTTATAGCCCGATGCCCTGGCTGCGTGTTTGAAATAAGCGCCCGATAAGGAGTTATAAATATGTACGAATTTTTGACAGGCCCGGTTTTGTGGCTCACCTTTGCCGTGTTTTTCATCGGTCTGGCAGCTCGTTTTGTCTGGTATGTCCGCGGGCTGGACTGGAAGCTGGACCGGGTGGCCTACCGCCAATGGCCCAAGTACGGCATCAGGGGGGCATTGCGCTCCATAGGCTTCTGGCTGCTGCCCTGGGGTACGCGCTCATGGCAGGTCAAGCCTGTTTTCACCCTGGTTTTCTTTGCCTTTCATATAGGGCTGCTGGTAACTCCCATCTTTCTGCTGGGGCACAACCTTTTGCTGGATGAGCGTTGGGGCTTTGCCCTGCCCACTCTTCCGGCAGGCGTGGCCAGCTTCTTTACCGTGATGGTGATGGTTGCAGGCCTGTTTCTGGTAATCCGGCGCATTGCCCTGCCCGAAGTGCGTATTCTGACCACCTGGTACGATTATCTGGTTCTGATAATTGCAGTGGCTCCTTTTGCCACAGGTTACCTGGCCGCAAACCATATCGGCGATTACGGTTTCTGGCTCAATATCCACATTGTAACGGGAATCATCTGGATTGTGGCAATTCCGCTCACCAAGCTTTCCCACTTTTTGATGTTCTTTTTGACCAGGGCGCAGATTGGCATGGATTACGGCATCAAGCGGGGCGGCATGAAAAGCAAGGGAATGGCCTGGTAGCAAAATAAAACCCTCGCACAGGGCCTTGCCAAGGCCTTGAACAAGGATTTTGGATATGCCTGAAGGAACGCTTTGCAACAAGCAGCATGTGAACACCGAGGAGCAGCTCCAGGCCCTTCTGGCCGACAAGAGCGGCAAGACCTACTACGAGGAAATGAAAAGCCTGGATGTGGATCAGGACAAGCTTGCCAAGACCCTGGCAGCAACATTCAAATCCCGGCTCAAAACCTGGCTTTCCATCTGCGCCCACTGCGGGCTTTGCGCGGATTCCTGCTTTCTTTACCTTGCCAACAAGCGCGATCCCAAGCAGGTGCCATCCTACAAAATTCAGTCCACGCTGGGCGAAATAGTTAAAAGAAAAGGCCGGGTGGACACCCCCTTCATGATTCACTGCATGGATGTGGCATGGAGCCAGTGCACCTGCTGCAACCGCTGCGGCATGTACTGCCCCTTTGGCATAGACATGGGTGTCATGTTCGGTTATCTGCGCGGCCTTTGCTACAGCCAGGGTTTTGTGCCCTGGGAGCTTAAAATAGGTTCAGGTATGCACCGAATCTACCGCGCCCAGATGGACATAACCACCGAGGACTGGGTGGACACCTGCGAGTGGATGGCCGAGGAAAACGAGGAGGAATGGCCGGGCCTTGAAATCCCCATAGACAAGGAAAACGCGGACATAATGTACACGGTCAATGCCCGCGAGCCAAAGCATTACCCCGAAGATCTGGCCGAGGCCGCCATACTCTTTCATCTGGCTGGCGAAAACTGGACGGTGCCAAGCGAGGGCTGGGAGGAGACAAGCCTTGCCATGTTCGCAGGGGACTGGGAGGCCTGCCGTATGCAGGTGGAATCGGTCTATGACGCCATGAAGCGCTTGAACCCCAAGCGCATGGTGGTCACCGAATGCGGCCACGCCTACCGGGCAACGGTGATTGAAGGCCCCTACTGGGCAGGCCTTAAAAATGGCCAGACCCCTGTGCCAAGCCTCCATTACATTGAGTGGCTGGCCGAGGCCCTGCGCACCGGCAAGATAAAAATTGACCCGGCCAAAAAGATAAAGGAGCCGGTGACCTACCAGGACTCCTGCAACTACATACGCAATGCAGGCCTTGCAGATACGGCAAGGGAGATAATGAGCTACATTGCCGAGGATTTTAGGGAGATGCAGCCCTGCCGGGAGCACAACTTCTGCTGCGGAGGCGGAGGCGGCTTCAACGGTCTGGGCCGCTACCGCCCGGAGCGCAATGTGGGCCTCAAAGTCAAAAGGGATCAGATTCTGGCAACAGGCGCAAAGCTTGTAATTTCACCCTGCCACAACTGCTGGGACGCCATAAGGGATTTGGAGGAGGTTTACAAAATAGGCATCCGCTGGTCCTTTTTAAAGCCCATAATCATTGGCATGGCCATAGTGCCAGATCACATGAAGCCAGCAGAAGAATAACCCTTTTTGCTGCATATTTTGCTGATTGGCGGGGAAAGCCTTGTTTGACGGGCCTTCCCCGCTTTGTTTTGCAGAGCCGGTTTGGCGTCACAGCCCTGCCGGAGGCCTCACGCCCAATTTGCCCAACTGCTCCACAATGGACTTTTCATCCAGAAAACCTTCGTGGCGCAACACTTCCCGGCCATTTTCATCATAAAATATCTGGGTGGGTATTATCCGTATGCCAAATTGCCGCGCTGCCTGCCTATCCTTCCACACATCAATGAAAACAATGGCTGCCTTGTCTGCATAAGCCTTTTCCAGCTTGGCCAGAATGGGGGCCATAAGCTTGCAGGGAATGCAGGCATCTGCGCCAAGGTCCACCATTGTAACCATGCCCGGCACAGGCAGGGGGCCTTGAAAGTGGCTTTCAAGCGCGGGCAGGGCAGGCTCGCCTTTGGGGCGCTGCCAGCTTTCCAACTGGCTTACCACAGCCCCAATGGCTGCCAGCACAAGCACAACAAGCACTGCATTTGTGCGCAGCTTTTTTCTCCACGCTGGCTGCTGGCCTTCCTGCCCATCAGGCTCATTGCCCTCAAACGGCTCTTTTTCCATAAATCTCCTTCTTTATTCTGCAACAGGCGCACAAGCTGGCGGGCTATCGGATGATTATCAATACCGGAATTGCTA
>JASEHB010000179.1 GCA_030018745.1 Desulfatibacillaceae bacterium
GCAGGCAAGAGCGGTGTCAGAAAAATTACCGGCCTGTAAAGCCTTTTTTATCTGCCTGCCCCCTTGCGCCCTTATTGCTTACAATTGCCGGTTACAATGCTTCAAAAGGAGATGCAGGAGGGAACTTTTTAAAAAAGAGTTCCCTCCTGCAAATTTCCTGTCCGCTGTTGCAATTGCCTCTATCAGCAACTGTTCTTTGCCAGCGCCCGCTCAAGGGCAAACAGAAGATCGCGCTCCCGCAGCACGCCGGCCAGCTCGCCCTTTTTCATCACAGCCAGCCAGCGGGCCTTGTTCTGGGTTATCATCCAGACCGCTTCCATGAGGTTTGCATCATACTCAATGGCCTGGGGCGGCGGCGACATTATTTCCCTTATGGGGATTTTTGAAAGGCTTGCCGCCTGAAGTGTGAAAACCCCCTTCCAGAACATGGGGGAATACACAATGGTATCTGCCAGGCTGGGCTTTGGCGCGCTAAGATAAGGCGGCAGCAGCGCGAGCAGCAGATCCTCAATGGTGAGCATTCCCTGCATTTTGCCTGCCCTGTCCAGAACCAGAAGTGAAAGATGCCCCGGATCCGTGAGCTGGGCTGTTGCTTCCGGCGCTGCAAAACTGTGCTTTAAAAGGCTTACCGCCTCGCTTGCCGTTGCGTCCTCTGAAAGAGTGGAGTAAACCGTTATGGGAACCATAACCTCCCCCACAATCGGCTCTGTGCGTGCGCCCCTGTTGCGGCACATGGCATAGGCATCGCGGATTTTGACAGCCAAGAGATCCATGGAGCAGGGCTTTGCAAGAAAGTCGAAGGCCTTGCTCTCCCTTGCGGCTTTGGCGGATTGGGGGCCGCCGTGGCCGGTGAGCATGATAACAGGCGTGTCCGGGGACAGGTCCTTTATCTTGTCCAAAGCTGTCAGCCCGTCCATCTCCGGCATTTTAATATCAAGAATGACCACATCCGGCTTTTGGGACATCATTTTTATGGCATCCATGCCGTTTTCGGCCACCAGGGTTTCAAAACCCCGTTTATCCAGAATTTTCTTTGTGGTGGCCCGAAATTGCTGCTCATCATCCACAATGAGCACCTTGATTGTTTTTTCCATAACCGTCCTCCTGCTTTATGCGCGGCAGGCGTAAAAGCGCCTGCGCCGGGTTATTAGAAGCTCTCCAGTCCGGGCCAGCCGAGTATTCTCCAGTATGTGCTCGCCATGAAAAGAAGCACCGCCATGTTGGTGAACCATAACATTACGCCCACCCGCAGAAAGTCTTTGGATGTGAGGTAGCCTGAAGAGTAAACAATGGCGTTTGGCGGCGTGCCGATTACAAGGCAGTAGGCAAAGGAGGAGGCAATGGAGGTGGCCATTGCCATGAAGGGTATCATGGTGGTGCCAGGATGCACTATGCCTGCCATTGCCAGGGTAACCGGGCCTACCGCAGCGCAAGCCGGGCCGTCTGCCATGAGCTGGGTCATTATGCCTGTTATGACATTGCTGGACAAAAGAAGCCCCAGCCCGCTGCCAAGCCCGATGAGGCTTGTCGCGTCCACTATTGTCCGGGCAATCCAGTAGGCTGCGCCTGTGGATACAAGAATCCTGCCGAATATGATTGCCCCGGCATAAAGCCACACAACGCCCCAGTCAACGCGGGTCTGGTAGTCGCGCCAGTTCACAACGCCCGCCAGGATGTAGGCGATGGCCCCCATGACCGCGAAAACGCCGATGCCAAGGCGCACGCCAATAATTTTAACCATGAGGTTGCTTTCCGTGATCCAGGTGAAAAGCGTTACCACAAATATTATGACGGAGATTATCTGCTCTTTTGTCCACTTGTCGCCTTTGCGGGCAATGTCTTCCTTAACTATGGCAAGGCCCTCGGAAAGGTTTGTGGTCTGGGGCTTGAAGCGCCAGTTGATGGCTATCCATGTAAGGGGAATGAAGAAAAGCAAAAACGGCACGCAGTAAATCATCCACTGGCCAAAACCTATTGTTATGCCGAACATATCTTCGGCATATCCCATCATTATAAGGTTTCTGGCTGCTCCCGAAGGGGCCAGCGAGCCGCCCAGGTTGGCAGCCATGCAGATGGTTATCATAAGCATCTTGGCCAGCTCCGGGTCGCCGCCCTCCTTGTTGGCGGAGGCGGTGGTGTAGAGCAGTATGCCGATGGGCAGGAACATGGCTGCCAGCGCGTGGTCGCTCATCACCATTGTAAGGGGCGCGATGATTACGATCATAACAAGGGTGACAACGCGCAGGCTGGGGTTTTTAAGTTTGCCGAACATCATCATGGCAATGCGCCTGTCCACCCCGGTTTTGACAAAGGCCGCAGCGAACATCAAACTCCCCATGATAAACCAGGTGGCGTCCGACCAATACATTCCAGCCACACTATGCCTGTCCACAATGCCTGCAAGAAGGGCGATTATGCCCGTGCAGAATGCCACAATGGGCAGCGGTATGGCCTCGGTGAAGAAGCACAGCACCACAAAGAGCACTATGCCGATCGCCACCTTGAGCTGGAAAGCCTTTTTCTCTGCCGCAGCCCGCTCCCTTTCATTGAGCTTGTCCATGCTCAAGGTGGAGGTTCTCAACTCCCGGCCTTCAATCATGAGGGCCTGGAACTCTGCGGGCGTCATGGTGGACTTGACAAAGTCCCGCGCCTTTTGAAGGTGGGCCTCTGTTGCGGGAATGCCCTCCCGCTCGGCCCATCGCACATTTCGGGAGAGGAAGGGCCCCATTGAAAATGACGAGCTTTCAACCCCCTTTTCCATTATGCGGATTGTGAGCATCTGCCACTGGGCAAGGTCGTCTGGGACTCCGTTAAAAAGTTTTTCTGCAAAGAATCTCTGCACATAGCGGGGGCCCATTGAGTATTCCACACCCACATCCAGCATACTTTTGGGGGTTGGAATGAACACCATCAGCAGCAGCAGGCCCAGGGGAATGGAAAAAAGCTTCCAGTTAACAAATTTATCATATCCTGTGGGTTTTTGCTTTGATTTGTCCATGCGTTTTTTCTCCTTTATGCCAACAGCCTCAAAGGCCTTATAACCAGGGAGTGCGGGTGTGTCTCTCCCGGCGCTAAAGGGATATGCTCCAAGGCCAGGCGCGGTCCGTTTGACTAAATTCCGATCAATCGGCCTCCAAAATGAACAACAGCAATGACCAGCGTGGCCCAGAAAAAGAACTTTCTTTCCGAAATCACATTGTAGGAGCTTACAAAACGGCTCTTTTGCCTGGTAACGCCCAGCGCATCCATGCCGCAGGAATTACAAAAGGCATCTGCCCCGCCTATTACGGGCTTTTTGTCGGCAACCGTTTGTGCTGTGGAAACAGCCTTTTTCATTTTTCGCCCTCCTCTAAAATTTTCCGGGGCGACTTCATGAAGGTCCTGGCCGAGGCCATGTTGATTTTCTCCTCAAGGATTCTGCGCTTTTCAAAGGCCTCGGTGGCCTTTTCAATAAGGGCATTTATGTCGCATGGCTTCATCACATAATCCGTTGCGCCGCTCTTTAGGCCGTCCACAGCAGATTCAACCGTGGCGTGGCCTGTGAGCATGATGACCTCCACAAGAGGGTGACGGCTCTTGATAAGGCGCAGGGTTTCAATGCCGTCCATGCCGGGCATCTTCACATCCAGAATCACCACATGGACAATGCTGGTGTCCAAAATGTCCAAGGCCGCCTCGCCGCCCGTGGCGGTCATGGCTTCAATGCCCTTTTTCTCAAGAAGCTTCTTGGTGGTCTGCAAAAAGCGCTCCTCGTCATCAACAAGCAGAATCTTCATCTTTTCCATTTTTCTTTGCCCTCCTTTTGTTTAAGGGGCTGTCCGCCCTTTACAGGGTTTTTTAGCCTTTTTCATGACGCCGGTAGATGCACTGTTACCGTTGTCTGTTTATTTATCTGGCTTTCCACCTCAATATGCCCGCCAAGGGACTCCACAATGCCGTAGCAGATGGAAAGGCCCAGGCCAGTTCCCTGCCCCACGGGCTTGGTGGAAAAAAACGGGGTGAAGATTTTTTCCAGGTTTTCCTGGGATATGCCGCTTCCGTTGTCTGTGACCTTGACAAGGGCTTCGCTTCCGCTTCGGGATACGGCAACCATTACGCGGCCCTGGCGTGATGATGTGCCATGCCTTGTTATGACAGCGTGAATGGCGTTATTGACCAGGTTGAGCAGAACCTGCTGAAGCTGGGAGGCATCCGCCTCAACACACACGGGCAGGCCCGGCTCGGAAGATTCCAGAACAATGCCCTCCACCTCGGCCTTTTTGGAGACCATTGCCAAGACTTCCGGCACAAAGCCGCCCAGATCAATCACTTCCGGCACCGCATCCCTCTGGCGGGCGAACTTCAGGATGGAGCTTGTTATCTGGGCGCAGCGGTCCACCTGCACCTGAACCTGGGCAAGGGAATCGCACAGATCCGCCATGTCCTCTTCGGCCCTGCCTTCGCAGGCCTTTTTTATGCCCGGCACAACCGAATCCATGAGCGCCGTCTCGGCCCGGATGATTTGCAGGGGGTTGTTGATCTCATGGGCAAAGCCCGAAGACATCTCCCCAATTTCTGCCAGCCTTCCGGCCATCACAAGCTGCTGGTTTAAGCGCTTCTGCTCCTGGTCGGATTCCTTTATGCGGTTGATGATGCGGTTTGTGGTGTAAAAGGTGGAGGCAGTGATAAGGCCGCCGCCCAAAAGGGCGATGAGCAGCACAAGGTTTCTGGCCCTGTACAGGGTTGCAAAGGCGTCATCCATAGCCTGACGGGCCACAAGCAGCCACTGGTCGTTGTTTATCCAGGTGAAAAGGTAGATGTATCTGTCGTCCTGCTTGTCCTTGCGGATAACCCAGTTTTTGTCCGCTGGCGCAAAAAGCAGGTCCTCGGCATCCGGGTCGGTCTCCAAAAGCTCGCCGCCGGAGCGCCTCTGGGTCTGAAACACGCCGCCTTTGTTGATGATGTAGGCCTCGCCTGTCTTGCCAAGGCGCATTTGCTCCACCACCTTTGTAAACATCTGCGTGTCAATGGTGGCCCTTAAAATCCAGAAGCCGTCATCAAGCGGCCGGGTTACGGCGATTACAAAGTGGGGAACATTTCTGACGCCCAAAAAGATATCGGAAATGAAAACCCCCTTGTTTTTAGCCTCCAGAAACCAGGGGGCGTCCGCATAGTTTTTGCCTGCAAGCTCGTAGGGACCCTGATAGGCCACATGAAGGCCCGTGCGGTTGAAAACACCCATATCCACAAAGGCAGGGGAGTGCTTTTGCAGGTTTTCAAACACAGTGGAAAGGTTGGCGGAATCGCTTAACGCCTCAAACCCGAAGTGGTCGGCCACAAACTCCAGGTCAGCCAGGCGCTCGGCCAGAAAGCTTTCCACCATGCGGCTGTGGTCGCCCACAATGCGGTTCATGGAAGCAAGGGTGGAGCTTTGTATGTGACGGCTGCCCAGCACAAAACCCACTGCCGAGCCAAAAATATACGGCAGCAGCGGAACCAGGAGCATGCTCAAAAGTATCTTTATGCGGATTTTCTTGTATCTCTGGGTGTCGTTGCCTGTCATGGCGCCTCCAGCGCTTTGGTTGTTTGCTGGACAACTCCATGAAGCACAAGGCGTGCCAGACCCCGAAAGAGGAGGCAAAATGTATTCAACACACTGTATTGAAAAGTTTTTTACGGCAGATTGCAGCAGGGATATGGAAGGGGGGGGTTATAAAAGCGTGTCAGGGAATTTTACGCATTGTAAAGCAGAGCGGCCCCAGGAAAACGATAGCAGCGTTA
>JASEHB010000180.1 GCA_030018745.1 Desulfatibacillaceae bacterium
GTATGCTAAAACCCCGATAACGCAGCCAGTGCGCAAATAGGGCGCGCCCGCAGGGTGAAAATTTTTGCTGTTTAAACAGCTTTTGCTTCAAAAGCAGACTTTATTTTTAAGCAAGGCCTAAAAAATGTACTTATCTATTTGAAAACATTTTATATATTCTTCAACGGCAAAATTTTTCATGAATTATGCGGGCTATGCCCCCAATCGTCCAGACTGCCAGCAGCGCTCAACAAATTTTTTCACTGCCTCCTGGCATTGAGGGGTTTCGCCGGTCTGGGTATGATCTGTGTTTTTGTTGATATAAACTCTTGCGCTGCCCGGCGGGAAGGCTTTTTCAAGCTGACGCGCCCAGCGCACCGGAAACTTCTCGTCCAGTTGGCCGTGAACTATAAGAACTGGAACATCAATTTTTGGCGCAAGACGGGAAGGGCTGTGCGCCCCAAGCGTGAAGCCGCTCAAAATCTCGGCCCATAAAAGAAGCCCAGGGCCAAGCACTATCCCGAAAACCCTGTTCATGTCCATATACAGCCGCCAGAGCGCTTTGCGGGTATTGGCGTAGCAGCCTTCCAAAATAAGAAGCCTTACCAGGGAAGGATTTTTGACCGCAGCCAGCATTGCAGCCCCTGCCCCTGCGGAATGGCCGTACAGGATAACCGGCTGGTTAAGCCAGCGCAGCAGCGTTTCAATATCATCTGCAAAGCTCTTCACGCTTGCAAAGGCGTATTTGCTGGAATGGCCGTGATCCCGAAAGCTGGGAAGCACGGTCACAAATCCCATCTGCCCCAGATTTCTTGCCCGCGGGGTCATTTTGTCCCGATTGCGGGTCCAGCCGTGGGCCAAAAGGGCCAGGCCCTTCACCTCGCCATCCGGCCATACCCGCCAGACCTCAAGAAGCCCGCCGTCACGGGCATCGGACCGGGTGTCAACAATGGTGTCCTCCACTGTCCCCCAATCGGGCTTATCAGTCACAGGTTTTCTGGGAAAACGGTGCAAAACCAGAGCCATACAAAGGCAGATAAAAAGATAAAGGCAAACCAGATAAAAAAACCAGATCATCTTTGCCCTTCCTCCCCAAATCCTCTCCATCCCTGTGCTATGCCGCCAAAGCAGCCTGCCAAATCAGTTTATAATGGCACAATAAGAGGCTTCAGGTCAAAAGCATAAAGACTTAAAAACAGCCCGGCCCTTCCGGGCATAAAGACCGGAAAGCGCAGGAGCGGGCGGTACTGTTAAAGCTTGGCATTCATTGACAGGGCGCAACCTTTTTTTTATGCTGGCTGTCATCTTAACAAATGCGCAGTTTCCACCTTAAAGAAAAGGAAAGGTCATGCTTAAAATTTCCATAAACGGATACGGGGATCTTTGCCTTGCCCACCTGGTGCTGGACTACAACGGCACCCTTGCCTGTGACGGCGAGCTTTTGGAAGGCGTGCTGGAAAGGCTTGACAGCCTTAAAAAGGATATTGCCATCCACATTGTTACGGCAGACACCTTTGGCGGGGTTGCCACCCGTTTTTCAAAAACCCCTTTTAATGCCCATGTGTTAAAGCCCGGAAGCGAGGACCTTGCCAAGCAGGATTTTGTCAACTCGCTGGGGCCGGACACCTGCGTTGCAATAGGCAATGGCGCCAATGACTGCCTTATGCTGCAAACCTGCGCCTTGGGTATATGCGTAATTGGGGAGGAAGGGGCCTGCGGAAAGACCCTTCAAATGGCTGATCTTGTTGTTACCGACATAAACAATGCCCTGGATTTGCTTATTCATCCCAAGCGCCTTGTGGCGACATTGAGAATGTGATTTAGCTTTGCCGCGCCTTTGACAAGGCAGCCCGTGGAGTTTTTTTAAATGAAGCAAGGCCGCACAGCCGCTTTTTTTGACTTTGACAGGACCCTGCTCACTCGCGACAGCGCAGCAATCGGCCTTCGCTACCTCTGGGAGAGCGGCCTTGTGCCCCTTTCCTACATTTTAAAGGCCCTGGCTGCCAATGTTTTCTACCAGCGCCATATCCTGCCGGAGCACTTCATGGCCCGCATCCTGCTGCCCTTCTACAAGGGCAAAAGGCTCGACCCATTTGAGGACGGCGTTTGCGAATTTTACGAAAACCTCATCAAGCCGCATTTTGCCCCGAAAGTGCTTTCAAGGCTGATTGAGCACCGGCAGGATGGCCATATCACGGCCCTTGTCTCCGGGGGGGTGCGCTACAGCCTTAAGCCTGTCATAAAAGACCTGGGCATGGATTTTCTTCTCTGCACAGATCTGGAAACAGATGACCAGGGTTTTTTGACAGGAAAGACAAGCGGGCCGCTTTGCATACACCAGGCCAAGGCAGACTTTGTGACGCAGCTTGCCCGCGAGCATGATATAGACCTTGGGGCATCCTGGGCCTATGGCAACCACCAGAACGACATCCCCATGATGGAGATTGTGGGCAATCCGGTTGCAGTGGCTCCCACCGGCCCCTTAAAAAGATACGCCCTTAAAAAAGGCTGGCCCGTGATGGAGCATTATTGAGTGCAGGGCTGCGGGCAACAGGAGACCGGAAAAGGAAAAATCCTTTTCCCGCAGTTTTTTTGCCGTTTCTCTTTTGGGGCAGGCTCTAATCGGGAAGTTCCTCTTCAAGCTGGTCCAGAAAAGCCTCCACCTGCTGCCGTGCAAGAAAGTCCGCGCAGAACCCTGCGGTGAGGTTCAAGCCCCCGCCAAAGCCGGAAAGGCAAAGGGAAAGAACCGGCGGATGCGCAACTGTGGTTGTGATAAAGGCGTTTTTTGCCTTTGCTCCCCTGAAGGTGGAAACAGGCCCATCCATTGTGCCGGTGTTGGTGAAAAGGGGAGCAATGGCAGACGCATTCTGGCACTGCTTTTTCTGCAAGTCCCCCAAAAAATCGTGGAACTTTATTGCCAAAGGAAAAGGCAGGGCTGCAAAGGCCGCTGCTGTAAGCGGGAAATTGCCCAAAGCCAGGTAATCGTTTTTCAGGCCGCTTGTTTTGGCAGTGACCTGTTTTAAGCATGGTTCAAACTGGCTGGCCTGGCTATCCATATCCAGGTAGAAAAACCCGGAAAGATTGCATACGCCCTGCGCTCTTCCGCTTTCCAGAAAGCGGCGCAGATCCGCCGTGATCACAAGCCTTGGCCGCCTGCCCGGTGTAAGCACCTTGTTTAACGCCGTAAGGTGTGCGGCCACAAAGGCATCGTTCACCGTTGCCCCATACTCTTTGGCCCTTGCCACTATTGCGCCGAAGCGTTCCTTTTCAATATGGCGGGTCACAAGGGTGGAGCAGGAGAGATCTCTTTTTGCCAGAGATTTGAAAAACCAGCGCGGCGGACTCATAAACTCTGCGGCATCCTTTAAGCTGCGGCCAAAAATGCCCAGATGATCCTTCCACCTGAACCGGGAGAAAACCGGCCTCAAACCCCGCTGCAAGGGGTTTGAGGGTGTGGGCCTGAAACCCGGATTATCCTCCAGGGTGCTGTAAATCCGTCCAAGAAGGGCGACTGTATCCTTTAACCCGCCGCCATCGCCCGCAACATGGTTTATGCGAATCAAAAGGGTGTCGTTTTGCGGGCCGCGCAAAAGAAAAAACCTTACCTGCGGGCCAACAAAAAGCTCTGTGGCTGGAGTCTGAACGAGGAATTTCTCCAACTCCTGCCGGTCGGCAGGGGTTTCTATCACCTTCACCCCGCCGTGCTCCTCAATAACAGCAGAATCCGCCATCTCCCAGTGGGGGTTTTTCCAGTGGCGCACAAAGCGGCTTGCCAGAACAGGCTCTGCAACAAGGCACAGGCGGGCAGCACAATCCAGCCGCCCAACATCAACCCGGCCTTCAAAGCTTACAACGCAGCGGATATCCCCATCATGGGACCCGCGCATCCAGTAGAGGATTTTATCTTCCAGCACCGCATCAAAGCGGAGGGGTTTTTGATCAGAAACCATCAAAAAAATTTCCTTTGGTCTGCCCGTCAAAAATCATTCTTTTTTATTTTTCTAAAGTCCCGCATGAGCATTGCCCCAATGGGGTCAAAGCCGGTGGGAAAAATCTTGTATGCCCACCAAAGCAGTTTGGCATGTGCAGGAAAAACCAGCAGGCCCTTGTTTTTGGCGGTTCCTTTAAGGATTATCTGTGCCGCCTTTTCCGGGGTCATCATTGGGGCGCGGATGATTTTCAAGACATCTGCATTATCCGCCCGCATGATGGGGGTTTTGTGCCAGATGTTTGTGGCCACAAGGCCCGGACAGGCGACAGTCACCTTCACGCCAAGGGCCGCGCCTTCGGCCCGAAGAGTGGAGGAAAGGCCCACAATGGCGTGCTTGGTGGCGCAGTAGGGGGCTTTTATGGGAAAAGGCAGCAGTCCGGCAAGGGAGGAGATGTTGATGATATGACCGAAGCCCTGGTCCGCCATTATGCGGTAGGCCTCGGTGGTTCCGTGCAGGGTGCCCATAAGATTGGTGCGGATAACCTTTTCCCAGTGCTCCATGGAAAGATCTATTATCTCTCCTGCAACGGAAATGCCCGCATTGTTGAAAACAAAATTTAGGCCCTTATGCTCGTCAGCAGTTTTTTTGAACACCTCCCGCACAGCTTCCAGGGAGCAGACATCAAGCTGCACGGCCTGTGCGGTTCCGCCCTGCTCCTTAATCAGCTCTGCGGTCCGGCTTATGTTTTGCCGGTTGCGGCCCGTTACAATCACCCTGGCCCCCAATGCCCCAAGCTGGAGGCACAAGGCCTTTCCTATGCCATCCCCGCCGCCGGTCACAACAGCCGTTTTTTGGTCAAAAATGCTCATCAGGTTGACACATCACAATAAATACGGAATGCGGGCCGCGCTGTTTTTACGGCAAAAATCGGCCCGCCCCGGCTCAAAAAAAAGATTTGGCAGTCTGATTCCAGGCTAATTGTGCTCCCGTTTTCTGTAAGGATTGACGCTTAACACCGGCACAGGCGAGGTCTTTAACACCCTTTCCGCCACAGAGCCGAAAAGAACCCTCTCCAGGCCCTTGCGCCCGTGGGTTCCCATGACAATCAGATCAATGTCATTGTCGTTTACAAATTTTATTATCTGCTCGGCTGCATCGCCGGAGACAACGCTTGCAGAAACGGCCTTGAACTGGCCGAAATGCTCCTGGGCAAATTCCTCAAGCTTGCGCTCGGCACCCTGAATCATCTCCTGCTCAAGCCTGGCAATGGAAACATCAGGAACATACATGGCTGTGTAATGCTCCAGAACGCGCACTGCAAAAAGCAGGTGAATCTTTGCATCCCATTTTTGGGCCACGCTTTTCACAAAGGGCACCATCTTGGGGGAAACATCGGAAAGATCAACAGGCAAAAGAATCTTTTTGAAATCAGCTTCCATAAATTCCTCCTTGAGAGCGTTAAGAGAGGTTGCCACAAAATAAGGATACAGGAAAACAGGAAAACAGGCTACCGGTAAAATCAGTTTCCCGGCACGGTTTGCAAGCAGCTTATGCAAGGTTTGGGCAAAGCAAAAAAACCGGGAGACAAAGGTAGACCCCCCGATAGCTTAAAAACAACCGCTTGCAGCCTTTTGGTGCAGCAGGCCGAATGAAAACTTCAATCCTGCTTTGTTGCCTTGCAATGCAGGGCCTTTCAGATGGGGTATGGTAATTTTTTAAATGATTTCAGTTTCCAGACAGAACGCCCTTTTCAAAGGCCTCCTCCATAAGCAAAAAAATCTCCTCGGTTATGTTGGCCCGCTGGTTAACATAGCTCAATGCGCTTTTTTCAGTAATTACAATGCTTA
>JASEHB010000181.1 GCA_030018745.1 Desulfatibacillaceae bacterium
AGCAGACAACGAGAACCTGCTTGAGCTGTGCCTGAACCTTGCCTTTGGTTTGACCGCTGATCCTCAATCCGCCGTGTTTTTTTCCATTGCAGGAGGCAGGAAAACCATGAGTTCCTGCCTTACCCTTGCAGCCCAGATGTATGGCAGGCCCCAGGACAGGATTTTTCATGTGCTTGTTTCGCCTGAATTTGAAAGCAACCGGGATTTTTTTTATCCGCCCAGGATTTCCCATGCCATCCGCTGCATCGGGGCCAACAGAGAGCCGTTTTACAAGGAAACCTGCTATGCCCGCGTAACACTTGTTCCCGTACCCTTTGTATCCATAAGGGAAAGCCTTGAGCCGGAGCTTTTGAACAGGCCCTCCGACCCGGCAACGCTTCTTGCCTCCCTGGTGAGGGAGGAAAAACCAGTTTTGACTGTGGATCTTCCGGGGTGCAAGCTGACATACAGGAATCTGGAGATGGATCTGTCTTGCGCTCACATGGCTTTGTACGCCTTTTTTGCAATCCAAAAAAAGGACTGTGAAAAGCCTCTTTCCTGCAAAGCCTGCACAGAGTGTTTTCTTCCGCTCCCCCAAATTCTTGAGCATAGCCAGGATATTGAAAGGCTTTATCGCAGGATTGCCGGGACAAGGCCCTTGGTTCAAATGAGCACAACAGGCATTGCAAGCCTTGACGCCGAGAATTTCAACTCATACAAAAGCAAAATAAAGCGCTCCCTTCAAAAGTCATTCGGCCAGCATGCCATGCAGGAGCTGGAAATCGCCTCATCAGGCTCCCGGCCCGATACTTGCTATGGCCTGCCCCTTCAAAAAGAGCGCATAAGGATTGTTTTCTGACAAAGCGGCAATGTTGCCAAGCTTGCACAAAAGTCTTGGGCCGCATTAAATCGCATAACAGAAAATAATAAGCACAATTCCCCGGAAAAGGAGGATGCCTTGGACGACACTGTACGCAAAATTGCAATGGCAGGTTTTTTTCATGACATAGGCAAGTTCGCCGAGCGTGAGATACTTGGCGTCACAGCCCTTTATGAGCAGCAAAATGCAGATATTTATCAGCCTTCTGCAAAGGGTTATCACACCCATGTCCATGCGCTGCACACAGCAGCCTTCATAGAGCATGAAGCCATGAAAGCTGCTTTGCCTGCCCAGTGCAGCCTGCCCAAGTGGGGGGAGGGGGATTCCTTTATAAATCTGGCCGCGTGCCACCATAAGCCAGAAACCCCCATGCAGTGGATAATAACCGAGGCTGACCGGCTTTCAAGCGGGGTGGACAGGGACACCTTTGATTCGGCGCACAATACGGCAATTCCCGTAAAGGATTATCAGAGCACAAGGCTGTTGCCCATCTTCGAGCAGCTTGAGGCTCCAGACATTTCCGGCAGCAAAGATGCTTTCAGGTTTGTCTATCCCCTGGCCGTGCTCTCGCCGGAAAACATCTTCCCTGTCAAAAAGGAGATTGGCGTTCCAAAAGGCAAGGATTTAGCCAAACAGGAATATCTGTCTCTTTTTAAAGCATTTTTTGAGGCTGTGCCAAAGCTTTTGCATAAAGATGATATAGACCTCTGGTTTGAGCACTTTGACAGCCTGTTTCTGCATTATGCATCTGCAATTCCCCAAGCCCGCGTTGGCAGTATTGTGCCGGATGTCTCCCTCTACGACCATTGCAGGATGACCGCTGCCCTGGCGACAGCCTTGTACATTTACCACCGGGACAATGGCACCCTGACCGAGAAGGCCATAAAAGACGAGCAGGAGAAAAAGTTTCTTTTCATCCAGGGGGATTGTTACGGCATTCAGGACTTTATTTTCCGGGGATTTGGAGACACCCGCCGTTTCCGCTCAAAGCTTTTGCGCGGAAGATCTTTTGCCGTGTCCCTTTTTTCAGAGCTTGCCGCAGACATGATCTGCCGGGAAATCGGTCTGCCCTTTTCTTCTGTTGTAGAAAACGCAGCCGGAAAATTTGCCGTGATAGCCCCCAACACGCCTTTAGTCAGGCAGAAGGTGCAGGATGTTTGGCAGGAAATAACAAAATGGCTTTTTGACCAAACCTTCGGCGAAACCATGATCGGCATTTCCACCCTTGATGCCAATGCGGTTGATTTTACGGGGCATGGATACAAAAAGTTCCGGGCAAGGCTGGCAAAAGCTGCGGAAAACTGCAAGGCAAGCCGCTTTGATGCTGGCCTCTATTGCGGTTCTGTAAGCAGCTACCTCGATGATTTTGACAACAGCCTGTCCGATAGTCTTTGCCCCTTCTGCGGTAAAAGGCCATCAAGCCCGCTTGCCCAAAACGATCCGTATTTGAAGTCCGAAGGCGCTTCCGGGCAGGAAAACGCCTCGGCGTGTTCAATATGCAGGGATCATATTTATCTGGGGACAAGCCTTGTCAAAAAGTCCAGGCTGGCTGTCCTGAAAAACCAGCAGGACCATCCACTAAAAAGCGACTGCCTTCTGGCCCCGATTTTTGGCAGGTATCAACTTGTGTTTTCCAATGGAGGCGATTTTTCCGGACTTTCCAAAAAGGGGCTGACCCTTCTGCGCTGTTTTGACATTGGTGCAGATTTTTCAAAATCTGCAAGCAGGGAATGCGCCACCCGCTACATGGCAGGCTATGTTCCGGTTTACCGGGATGAAGATATGAATGACCCAAGGTTTATTGAGGGCCGCAGGTCTGATGAAAAGCAGATGGAGATGATTGAGCAGCTTGAGCATGGAAAACCCAAAACCTTTTCCCACATTGCAGCAGCCGCAAAGAATCCTTTGGGAGAAAGGCCCGGCAGCTTTGTAGGCATGGAAGCACTTGGCGTGCTGAAGGCGGATGTTGACAACCTGGGCAAGCTTTTTGCCGAGGGTCTCAAGCCGGAACGGCACACACTTTCCAGGCTTGCCACCTTGAGCCGCCAGCTTCATTTTTTCTTTGCCGTTTATCTGCCCCATCTGCTTGAGCAAGATGAGCGTTTTAAGGATGTTTACACCGTGTTTGCTGGCGGGGATGACCTTCTTCTCATCGGCCCCTGGAACAGGATGTTTGCGCTGGCCCTGTTCCTTCAGGAAAAGTTTGCAGATTATGTCTGCCATAACCCCAAAATCAGCTTTTCTGCGGGCATAACCCTGCACAGGCCGTCTGCACCTTTGGATCAGATCGGAAAAGCGGCAGAGGATGCTTTGGAAGCATCCAAAAATGCAGGCAAAAACTCCCTCACATATTTCGGGCAGACCGTCACCTGGCAGAATGCCAGGCAGCTTTCCGGCGTCAAGGCTGTTCTTCTGCAATGGCTGGAGGCCCGCCACGCAAGCCGGGGAATAATCTACCGGCTTAATTACCTCATTGATATGGCGGCTCTTGAGCGCAGCCTTGTAAGCGGCAGGGATATACACATTACCGACATGAATTGCACCCGCTGGCGCGCCTTTTTGACTTACAGCACCCAAAGGAATGCAGGCAAGGAGTTGAAGGGGGAGCAGCGCGAAAGGGTGGTTAAGGACATCATAGCCAATACTGCAAAATGGCTTAATGATTTTGGCGGAGCGCTTCGCATTGGGCTTTGGGAAGTTCTTTACAACATTCGAAGGAGGTAGCAGATGGAAATAACCCTTTGGAAGGACAAATCAAACAAGCTTGTGGACCCATTTCTGTTTTCACAGACAGCCGAAAAATTCGCCGAGCAGATGTACAGAGAACTAGATAAAAAGTGCAACAAGCGCACGCAGTTGCGCAAGTTCTATGACGAGGTTCTCAACTTCAGGGACAGGGTACAGAAAAAGCCCGAAGACTGGCCTGCCATCCTGCCCCTGGTACAGATGATCATCGCAAAGGCTGTCTATGCCAAGGGCAGAAATCTGGTTTCAGATGGCTTTGTAAACTTTGTCCGCTCTGGCATTAAGCAGATTGAGGAGCCAGAGGACCTTGATGTTTTTGCAACCTTTTTTGAAGCATTCATGGCCTTTTACCGGATCTATGAGTCGAACTAAAGGGGGGAATTCATGAAACTTATAGCCATTGATGAAATAAAAGCAAAAATCATTCTTGAAAGCGGTCTGCACATTGGAGAAGGTGATTCCGGTATGCGCATAGGCGGCACAGATAACACCGTTGTACGCCATCCCCATACCCAGGAGCCTTACATCCCCGGCTCCTCAATAAAAGGCAAGGTGCGCTCCCTGCTGGAGCTTTCTTCCGGGCTGATGAGACTCACAGATGGCAAGCCCTTGAGCGCAAAAAACTGCAAAAATCTCAAGGGCCAGGAAAAAGAAATCTGCGAAGCCATCCTCAAGCTCTTTGGCTGCGGCGGCTCGGACGGCGAAGACGCCGAAGGTCTTGGCCCCACGCGGCTTTCCTTTGCAGACTGCCCCTTGAACGGGCAATGGCGCGCCCAGGCCGAGGCAAAAAGGTGGCCCCTGGTGGAGGTCAAATCCGAAAACTCCATAAACCGCATAAAGGGAACAGCAGAAAACCCCCGTTTGACAGAAAGGGTGCCTGCTGGCGCGGAGTTTGATTTTTCCGTGTCCATAAAGCGCTTTGAAAGAGAGGAGGACGGCGGGAGCGAAGACCTGCTGCCCGTGCTTCTCAAGGGCCTGCGGCTGCTGGTCATGGATGCCCTTGGAAAAAGCGGCAGCCGTGGTTACGGGCGCATTCGCTTTGAATTTGAAGACCAGGCCGTCAACCAGAAGTTCCAAAGCCTTGTCTTATAGGATTGAGGAGGGGTTGCCCTGTGAACCTTTACGAAATTGTCATAAGGCCGCTGTCAGCCTTTGCCACACCGCTCAAGGGGGATACCCTCTTTGGCCAACTGTGCTGGCAGGTGGCGCAGAATCCGTCCCTTGTCGAGGGAGGGCTTGAGGCGGCGCTTTCCTGCTACAGCGAGCGCCCTTTTATCGTTCTTTCATCAGCCTGGCCCCGCCTTGCCCAGAACAATGGGGATGATAAAACTTTTTATGCCTTCAAACGGCCCGATATTCCCTTGTCCGAGCTTTTCCCAGGCATGGAGCACCAAGAACGGAAAGACTTCAAAAGAAAAAAATGGCTCCTGTCCGGGCAGGGACTTGCTCTGGATCTTGGCTCGCAGCAAAAATTCTTCAATGATAAGCAACTTGCCGATCAGTTTCCGGCTGGCAGCCCTGCAAAAACAAGGCAATCCCTTGCCATAAGCGGCTCAACGGATATTTTCCACGAGCAGCAGCGCGCCCGCAACACCATAAACCGGCTAACAGGAACCACGGGCAAAGCGCCTTTTGCGCCTTACAGCGTTAATGCGCTGTTTTTCCGGCCAGGAATCGAACTTGCGGTTTTTGCCCTTGTGGATTGCCAAATGACAAGCATTGATAATGTGGTCAAGGCGTTGGAAAACATAGGCCGGTTCGGGTTTGGCAAAGATGCTTCCTTGGGCATGGGCCGTTTTGCCGTTGCAGCGGCCAATAAGCTGCCCCTGCCAAATTGCTCCGGGGCCAACGCCTGTTACACCCTTTCGCCCTGTGTTCCCCCAAAGGGGATTTATTCAAGGATCTGCTTTGAGCCTTTTGTGCGGTTTGGCAGGCACGGCGATGTTGCCGCCCTTTCCGGCAAACCCTTCAAGAATCCGGTTGTAATGGCAAATGAAGGTGCTGTTCTCTGGCCAGCTTCAACGGATGCATTCAAAAAACCCTATCTGGGCACGGCTGTGGGGCAAATTTCCAAGGCCCAGCCAGAGGCTATCATGCAGGGATACGCCTTTTATCTGCCCATGCGGCTGGAGGCGGAAAAATGACAA
>JASEHB010000182.1 GCA_030018745.1 Desulfatibacillaceae bacterium
GTTTTTCCTTGCCCAGGAAAACGACATAGCGCTTGCCCGTCAGGCAGTTAGCCTGCCTGTGCTGCGCAAGGATTTCATTGTTGATGAATATCAAATCTGGGAAACGGCGGTTCTTGGGGCAGACGCTTTTTTGCTCATTGCTGCTGCAATTTCCGATGAATTTTTGCGCCAAGCCCTGGATTTGGGTCGCAAGCTGAAACTTGACGCCCTTGTGGAGGTGCATGACAGCCAAGAGCTTGAAAGGGCGCTGGCCGCAGGTGCAAGGCTTGTGGGCATAAACAATCGCAACCTTAAAACCTTTGAAACGGACCTGGCTGTCACCGAAAAGCTTGCCTTGCTTATTCCGCCTGGAGTTACGGTAATTTGCGAGAGCGGCATAAGAGATTTCAAAGACATCCTGCGCATCAAGCAGGCAGGGGTTTTCAACTTTCTTGTGGGTGAGAGCCTCATGCGGGCGAAAAACCCGGGTGCAGCCCTTGGAAGGCTTTTGGGGGAAGCCCCATGAAGGATACTGTTCAAGTCAAAATATGCGGCATAACCACGCCAAAACAGGCCCAGGTTTGCGCCAGGGCAGGGGCGGACGCCATAGGGCTTGTGTTTTACAGAAAAAGCCCGCGCTTTGTGGAAAGGCAAACAGCCCAAGAAATCTGCCTTGCAGCAGGAGAATTTGGCATTTCCAGGGTAGGGGTTTTTGTGGATGAGGCCATTGAAGACATTTTGGAGGCTGCCCATTTTTGCGGGCTGAATTTTGTTCAGCTTCATGGGGCGGAGAGCCAGCAGACTGTGGCCCAAATTCAAAAAGCAGGCCTTGGGGTGTTAAAGGCCTTTTTTTTAAACAAGGAGCCTGGCTTTGAAAGGGCAAGCGATTACTTTCCGGAAGCTTTTCTGGCGGAATGTGCCGGAAAGGCGCTTCCCGGCGGAAACGCCCTTGCCTGGGATTGGGGGCAGGCAAAGAGGCTGGGAGGTTCCAGGCCGCTTATACTTGCTGGGGGGCTTGACCCTCAAAATGCAGTACAGGCCATTTTGGCTGCCAAACCCGATGCCCTGGATGTAAGCTCCGGTGTTGAGGACAGTCCAGGGCAAAAAAATCCCCAAAAGGTGGAGCAGTTCATAAAAGCTGCCAAGGAGCAGAAACTTTCATACAAACCAAGGAGCATTTTTCCATGAATCCAACAGAAAGCCGCCAGCACGATTCAATGCCAAATCAAAGGGGATATTTCGGCTCCTTTGGGGGCAGATATGTGGCGGAAACACTCATGCCCGCCATACTTGAACTGGAAGCGGCCTACGAAAAGGCCCGGAAGGATGCCTCATTTCAAGAGGAATTGAGCCATCTGCTGAAAAACTATGCAGGCAGGCCCACGCCTTTGTATTTTGCAAAAAACCTTACAGAGCAAGCCGGAGGGGCGAGGATTTATCTCAAAAGGGAGGACCTTGCCCACACCGGGGCGCACAAGATCAACAACACGCTTGGTCAGGCGCTTCTGGCCCGGCACATGGGTAAAAAAAAGGTGATTGCCGAAACAGGCGCAGGCCAGCATGGGGTTGCCACAGCCACGGCAGCCGCCCTTTTGGGTATGGAATGCACGGTTTTCATGGGGGTTGAGGATGTTGCCCGCCAGGAGCCGAATGTCAAGCGCATGGAGCTTCTGGGTGCAAAGGTTGTTCCCGTGCCTTCAGGAACCGGCACATTGAAGGACGCCATGAACGAGGCCATGCGCTATTGGGTGGGCGCAGTCCAGGACACCTATTATGTAATAGGCTCTGTGGCCGGCCCGCATCCTTATCCCATGATGGTGCGGGATTTTCAGCAGATAATCGGCATTGAAGCCCGCGAGCAGGTTCTGAAAGCAGAGGGCAGGCTTGCAGATATGCTTGTTGCCTGCGTGGGCGGCGGCAGCAATGCAATGGGCCTTTTTTACCCCTTCCGGGATGACCCTGTTGAAATGGTTGGAGTGGAGGCAGGCGGAACAGGAGTGCCGGACGG
Organism: Desulfatibacillaceae bacterium; assembly: GCA_030018745.1. Classification (GTDB taxonomy): domain Bacteria; phylum Desulfobacterota; class Desulfobacteria; order Desulfobacterales; family Desulfatibacillaceae; genus JAGVAW01. The sequence goes on from JASEHB010000182.1 coordinate 1,988, forward strand.
CAAACACGCGGCCACCCTTTGCGCAGGCTCGGTGGGGGTGCTGCATGGCTCCAAGAGCTATCTGCTCCAGACTCCTGACGGCCAGATTCAGGAGGCCCATTCCATTTCCGCAGGGCTTGATTATCCGGGTGTAGGCCCGGAGCATTCCTATTTCAAGGAGCTGAATCGCGCCAGGTATGTGTGGGTGCTGGATGATGCAGTGCTGAAAGCCTTTCACCTGCTTGCAAGAACTGAAGGCATACTGCCTGCCCTTGAAAGCTCCCATGCCCTTGCCTGGGCGGTTGAACAGGCAGGCCGCATGGACAGGGACAAGATTTTGATAGTCAACCTTTCCGGGCGGGGCGACAAGGACCTTGGCATAGTGCTCTCTCAAAAAGGGCGCCAACAATAAGCAAAAGGAGTAAAAAAGTGAGCCTCATTGCCGAAACTTTCAAAAACCTGGAGAAAAAAGGCCAGAGGGCATTGGTGGGTTTTGTAACCGCCGGGGACCCGGATTATGAGAAAAGCCTTGCAGTAATGGAGGCAATGCTTGAAGGCGGCTGCGACATCCTTGAAGTTGGAATCCCCTTTTCAGACCCCACGGCAGACGGGCCGGTTATCCAGGCATCCAGCCAAAGGGCGCTGGCTGCGGGCATGAATTTAACAAAGGCCCTTGGCATGGTCAAAAGCTTAAAAGAGCATTATTCTGCGCCCATAGTGCTTTTCTCCTACTACAACCCCATTCTGGCTTATGGCGGAAGGCAGCTTTACGAAGATGCCCTGGCTGTTGGGGCAGACGGGCTTCTGGTGGTGGATCTGCCCTTTGAGGAAGCTGGCGAGCTGACCGGGAAATGGCCCGGAAAGGATTTGGACCTTATTCTGCTTGTGGCCCCCACAACGCCGAAAGAGCGCATGGAGCAGATAGCCCTTAACGCTTCGGGTTTCATCTACCTTGTTTCCATGACAGGGGTTACAGGCAGCGCTGGCCTGGACCTTGAGCAGGTAACGCAGACGGCCAACACTCTAAAATCCGTTACGGATATACCCATAGCTGTTGGTTTTGGCATATCCACGCCGGAGCATGTGGCAGCAGTTTCAAAGGTTGCCCAGGGAATAGTTGTGGGAAGCGCCTTTGAAAGAATAATCGAAGAAAACCAAAATGCCCCGGACTTGCCGGGCATCATCCGCCAATATGCAAAGACTTTAAAGGCTGCGGCTTTAAAGCCCTGACAAGAAGGAGCAAGCCCTTGTCCTGCATTGTTCTTAATACAAAAGGCGGCAGCAAAAGCACCATTGTTGTTGGAGAAAGCCTTGAAAGCCTGGGTCGTCTTTGCCCTTCAAACCCTGTGATCATAACCGATTCAAAAGTGTTTGAGCTTTATGGCAGCAGGTTTCCGGCAAGCCTCATGGTGCTTAAAATTGGCCAGGGGGAGGCTGTCAAAACCCTTGAAACAGTGCAGGGGCTTTACGGGCGGCTTTTGGAGCTTGGTGGGGATCGCTCCATATTCGTTCTTGGAATAGGCGGCGGAATTGTTTGCGATGTGGCTGGCTTTGTTGCCTCCACCTTTTTGCGGGGGTTAAAATTCGGTTTTGCGGCCACAACCCTGCTTGCCCAGACAGATGCCTCGGTGGGTGGCAAGAACGGGGTGAATTTTGCTGGATATAAAAACATGGTGGGTACATTCAACCAGCCGGAATTTGTGCTTTGCGACACAGGCCTTCTTGCCACCCTGCCAAAAAGCGAGCTTGCAAACGGCTTTGCAGAGATAACAAAGCACGGCTGCATTGCTGATGAAGCCTATTTTGATTTTCTGGAGCAAAACGCAAGTAAGGCAAAAGACCTTGACCAGGAAGTGATAAATGCCCTTGTAGAAGGCTCTGTGAAAATAAAGGCCGGGGTTGTGAGCAGGGATGAGTTGGAAAAAGGTGAGCGGACAAAGCTCAACTTCGGCCACACATTCGGCCATGCCCTGGAAAAGGTGGCGGGAGTATCCCACGGTCAGGCTGTTGCTGCGGGCATGGTGCTTGCCGCAAAGTTGAGCGCGGCCCGCACGGGCCTGGCCGGCAAAGATGTGGCAAGAATTGAAAACCTTGTCTGCGCAATGGGCCTGGCGCCTGTTATAAATGCAGACAGGGGCAGGGTTGTTGATGCCCTGGTGAAGGATAAGAAACGCTTTGGGCAATCCCTGCGCTTTGTTCTGCTGAAAAAAATCGGCCGGTCAACAGTGGAGGAGATTCCGCTGGATGAACTGGCCGATTTTTATTTATCCGTAACCGGATAGGTTGGTTGTAAAAGTTTATAGCTTAACCTTCACCGGCTTTACATTCCAAATCTCATCGCAGTACTGGGCTATGGCCCTGTCCGAAGAGAAAAAGCCCATGCGCGCTGTGTTCAAAATGGACATCCTTGTCCAATGCTCCTTGTCTGACCAGGCTTTTCCTGCCTCCCGCTGCCTGTCTGCGTAGGACGGGTAATCCGCCAGCACAAAGTAGGGGTCCCGCAAAACCAGAGAATCGTAAAGGGGACGGAAGATATCCCGGTTGCTTCCGCACAAGGGGCTTGAGCAGAGCATTTCCAGAATGCTTGAAAGCTCCGGGTTGTTGGCAAGCATGTCTCTTGGCCTATAACCCTGCTCAAGGAGTTGGGCCACCTCCTCGGCAGTAAGGCCGAAAAGAAAGAAGTTTTCCTCTCCAACAGCCTGCCTTATCTCAACATTGGCTCCGTCCAGGGTTCCTATGGTGAGAGCGCCGTTTAGGGAAAACTTCATGTTGCCCGTGCCGGAAGCCTCTTTGCCGGCTGTGGAAATCTGCTCGCTTAATTCTGCTGCCGGGTAAATGTCCTGGGCTTTTTTCACATTGAAATCCGGCAGAAAAACCACCTTGATAAGGGATGCAGTTTCCGGGTCCCGGTTCACAAGGTCTGCTGCACAGTGGATGAGCTTGATGATGAGCTTGGCCATAACATAGCCGGGTGCTGCCTTGCCGCCGAAAATGAATGTGCGCGGCGGTGCGTCCTTTTCCAGCCCCTGCTTTATGCGGGTATAAAGCCCTAAAATGTGAAGTACATTGAGGTGCTGGCGCTTGTACTCGTGTATGCGCTTCACATGAACATCAAAAAGGCTTTCCGGATCTATTTTCACTCCGGTTTCGTCTGCGGCCTTCTGGGCAAGCTTTCTTTTGCAGGCAAGCTTGACCTTGCGCCATTTTTCGCAGAAAGCTGCATCATCGGCAAAATTTTCAAGCTTTTTAAGGCGATCCATGTCGCAGACCCAGCCATCCCCAATGGCATCTGTTATCAGTGCGCTCAAATAAGGGTTTGCCAGCAGCATGAACCGCCGCGGAGTAACGCCGTTTGTCTTGTTGGAAAACTTTTCGGGATAAAGCTCGTAAAAATCGGCAAGAACAGTTTTTTTAAGGAGCCGGGTGTGAAGTGCGGCAACTCCGTTTATGGCATAACTGCCAACACAGGCCAGATGAGCCATGCGGACCCGCTTTTCGTGGTCCTCCTCAAAAAGGGAAAGTCGCTCGATTTTTGCGGAATCATCTGGAAAGGTAATGGAAACCGAATCTAAAAAACGGCGGTTTATTTCGTAAATTATCTGGGTGTGCCGGGGCAGCAGAGTTTCAAAAATCCTCATGGGCCATGTTTCAAGGGCTTCGGGCAGCAGGGTGTGGTTTGTAAAGGCAAATGTGTTTTTTGTTGTGTCCCAGGCTGTATCCCAGTCTGCCTTGTAAACATCCACCAAAAGCCGCATCAGTTCCG
>JASEHB010000183.1 GCA_030018745.1 Desulfatibacillaceae bacterium
CAGGTGTCCGCCTGGGGCGGCCAGGCGAACAGGGCGGGTCCAGGGAGTCGTGGGCAAGGCGCACGAGCCGGGCAGGGACGAGGTGTACTTTCTGTACATCGAGTTCCTGCACGGCGAAGTGCAACACAGCCCACGGCTTCCTGGCACCGCCCCCCAAAAAAATCAGGGGAAAAGCGGCATCTCCCTAATTCTGGATGGGTCTGTTTTGGGCGCATTGGGGTCAAGCCGGTTTATTGCCTCCCGCAGGTTTTCCATTTCCGACTGAAGGGTGACAATCTGGGACTCAACAGATGCGGCCCGCTGATTCATCTCCTGGCGCACTGTTTCAAGGCGGGTTGAAACGGTGGCGCGGGATTGCTCCAGGGCCTTTTCCAGGCTTTCGGAATCCAGCTTGCTCTGCTCCAGGGAAAGGATTTTGGCCTCCAGGCGGCCAAAGCCCTCCATTATGGTTATCTGCCATTCCAGCAGATCCGCAAGTGCGCGCTGGGCGTTGCCCGCCGTGTTTTGTGCCCCCTGGGCCAGGGTGCGGACTTCCTGTATCCGGCTGTCCGCTAAGCTCCTCCATTGGGAAAGCCCCTCAATATCCCCGGCAAGGGCGGCCTTTTCCTCCATCAGCCGCCTTGTTGCCTGGGTCAGCTCATCCTTGTCGGCCTTGCCCTTTTCCAGGGCAATAAGGCGCGGCTCGGTTTTTTCCAGCAAATCCCTGGCTGATTCGGAGGCCTCCTCCACAGCCACAATTTTCTGGCCAAGGGTTTCCTCGGCCTCCTTTACCCTGCGGGAGAGCACAGAGACATTCTGCTCAAGCTCCTGGGACAAAAGGGCCACCCTGCCCGCCCCTGCTGTTGAGACAGCCAGAATCCGCTTGTCAAAGGAAAAATAAAAGAAAAAGCCAAGCGCCAGAACCATGCACAGAACCAGAACCGCCACAAGGGTGAGGCGGCCTTCCAGCTTTTCCATGCGGGCAATGAGCAGCTCCTCTTCAAAGCCGCCCTTGCCGTCAGGGCTTATGGAGGAGAAATCCGCTGAAAAGCGGGTGGTTTCCGGCCCCTGTTGCGCCTGTTTGTCCTGTTCCATGATTTTGCCTATTCCCATTCAATGGTGCTGGGCGGTTTGGAGCTTATGTCATAGACCATGCGGTTGACGCCGCGGATTTCGTTTATGACCCGGTTTGATATGGCTGCCAGAAGCTCGTGGGGAAGGCGCGCCCAGTCTGCTGTCATGGCGTCCGTGCTTGTGACCGCACGCAGGGCGATGATGTTTTCGTAGGTGCGCTCATCGCCCATTATGCCCACACTCTTTATGGGCAGCAGCACGGGAAAGGCCTGCCAGAGCTTTTTGTACAGGCCTGCCTTGCGGATTTCCTCCTGAATCACGGCATCCACCTGGCGCAGTATTTTGAGCCGCTTTTCCGAAACAGGGCCAAGAATGCGGATGGCAAGGCCGGGGCCGGGAAAAGGCTGACGCCAGACCATGTCCGAAGGAAGGCCAAGCTTTTCCCCAAGCGTGCGGACCTCGTCCTTGAAAAGGTACTTCAGAGGCTCAATGAGCTTTAAGCGCATTTTTTTGGGAAGCCCGCCCACATTGTGGTGGCTCTTTATCACAGCGGAAGGCCCGCCAAAGGCGGAGACAGACTCGATTATGTCCGGGTAGAGGGTTCCCTGGGCAAGGAATTTGGCGCCCTTTATCTTTGAGGCCTGGGCCTCGAAAACCTCCATGAAAACCCGGCCTATTATCTTGCGCTTTTTTTCCGGGTCTTCCACCCCGGCAAGCTCTGAAAGGAACCTGCGCTTTGCGCTCACAAAGAGCACGGGCATACCCAGGTGCTCCTTGAAAACCTCCTTGAGCCTTTTTGCCTCGCCCTCCCGCAGCAGGCCGTTGTCCACAAATATGGGCCTTAACCGGCTGCCAATGGCCCTGTGGATGAGAACAGCGGCAACAGAGCTGTCCACCCCGCCGGAAAGCCCCAGTATGACTTTGGAATCGCCAGCCTGCTCGCGGATTTTTACGGTTTCCTGCTTCACAAAGTTTTGCATTGTCCAGTTTTTTTCGCACCCGCATATTTCAAACAAAAAGTTTTGAAGCATGGCAGCGCCGCTTGGCGTGTGGGTGACTTCCGGGTGAAACTGAAAACCGAAGATGCGCCTTTTTTGGTTCTCCATTGCGGCAAAGGCCGTGTTGGCGGTGCGGGCCGTGGCCGAAAAACCCGGCGGCAGGGAGACTGTGGTGTCCCCGTGGCTCATCCAGCAGGGGGTTTTTGGCTCCACGCCCTTAAAAAGCCCTCCTGGTTGAAGGATTTCAAGCTGGGCCGGGCCGTACTCGCGCTTTTTTGCGCCCTCCACCTTGCCGCCAAGCACATGGACAGCATACTGCATTCCATAGCAGATGCCCAAAACCGGAATGCCCATATCAAAAATGCCTTCATGGCATTTGGGGCTGTTTTTGGCATAAATGCTTGCAGGCCCGCCGGAAAGGATGATGCCTTGGGGAGCAAGGGCGGCAATCTGCTCAAGGCTTATGCCCGGCGGCTCCACCTGGCAGAAAACCTTGTTTTCGCGCACCCTGCGGGCAATGAGCTGGTTGTACTGTGATCCAAAATCAATAATTAAAATCATGGGCCGCCAAAGGGAAAGGGGTTTTTAGGTTGCTTGCCTCAACTCATCCAAACATGGTACACGCCCGGACAAAGGTTTTCAATATCTAACAGTATTTTGTGCAGGACCACCAAATTTGGAAAAAAAATGAAAACCAAAAACGATAGGGGCGGTTTTAGGGTTGCCGTTTATGGCCTGTGGGTGCAGTTGAAAGCCCAATGATAACATTTTGTATGGATTGCGGCTTTTACGGACAAGACGGCAAGTTGGCTGCTGTATCTTTTTTCGTGCTTTTCGTGGCTGATAATTGCTGTTTTCTTTTTCATTCATAAAGGCCCTGCCTTAAAGGGCCGTTGTGTCCCGGCAAAGGGCAAAAAACAGCTATTTGAACCACGAAAAACACGAAAAAAAAGCAGATTAAAAAGCCCCTGAACCATCATTTTGTTCCGGATGCAAAGCCTGTGTGAGCATGATGGCTTAATGCTCCCTTAAGAAAAAAGCCCGACAGATACCTTATTTTTCAAATGCTTTTGGCACTGGTATTTTGTGTTTGCCTGCCAAAAAAAGCCGCCGGAGCCTTGTTGATGAAAAACTTTGCCATACAGATATACGAGATACAGACCCCCCAGGAGGCTGTTGAAATGGCCCGGCTTGGGGTGGATAACATAGGCAGCGTTGTGCTTGAGGCACCCGGAAAAACCGCTGACCCCCTGCTTGCCCGGACAATAAGGGCTGCCCGGGGGGCCGGGGCAAAAAGCAGCCTCATTCCTTTATATACGCAGCCTGAAGATATTTGCCGGACCCTTGACCTTTACAGGCCGGACATTGTGCATTTTTGCGAGGGCCTTTGCGAAAGGCAGGGCAGCACAAAAAGCCTTTTGCCCTTTATCGAAATGCAAAAACTGGTGCGCAAAAATTTTCCGCAGATAAAGATAATGCGCTCCATACCCATAGGAATCCCTTTGGCAGCGCATCTTGTGGACACCCTTGGCATTGCCCGGCAGCTTGAAGCGGTATCGGACTTTTTTTTGACCGACACCTGGCTTGGCCCGGCAGCGCGGAATCCGGTGAGCGGATTTATCGGCATAACCGGAAAAACCTGCGACTGGCAGGTGGCGGCAAGGCTTGTTGCCCAATCGCCTGTTCCGGTGATTCTGGCCGGAGGCCTTGGCCCGGAAAATGTTTACGAGGCTGTTGAAGCCACCCGGCCCGCCGGGGTGGATTCCTGCACGCTAACCAACCGGCTGGACCATGATGGAAAGCCTGTCCGCTTTGCCAAGGACAGGGACAAGGTGGCAGACTTTGTGAAAAACGCCCTGGAAGCCGCTGCTTTGGCCTTGCAGCAAACCGCAGCAGCAACAGCGCGCCCGACAGCTTCTAACCCTTGACAATTGTTTTTAATACCTTTAATTTGTTTTTATTTGACTGGGCCATAATTGAAACCCTAAAGTCGAGTACGGTAAAAAGAGACCTTTATCGGCCATGCAATGCATTGATGCGGTGGAAGGAGTGCTCAAGGGCACCATCTCTGGAATGGCGCAGCGGTACGCGGATGGAGAGGTGGATGATCTTGAGTTTGCCCGCATTGTGCGCACGGCTGTTGATTGTGCTGTGAAATTCCTTGAAGAAAACAAGGAAATAGGCACCCAGCCCCAAATACTGGAAAAGGTTCTTTTTGACTGGGCCAAGTCTGCATGGCTGAAAATACTCGCCCAAAAGGCTGCAAATGACCCAACCCGGCCAAAGGACATGGCCCCGGCCCAGGATGAGGGCCACGAGGATTACCTGTTTGATTACCTTTACCGGCGGGGCCTTTATCCGGAATAAGCAGTTTTCAAGGCGCAACGCACAATGGAACCACTTGATGACACCCTTTTGAAGTCTGAAATTGACGCCATAATGGACAGGGTTTCCGGTGTCATGAAAAGGCTCAAGGAGCGGGGGCTTTCAGGCGAAGAGCAGCACGGGGCGGACAGCGCCAAGCCTCAAGAGCCTGAAAATGACCGCCAGATGGAAAGCACGCCCTGATTGGCAGGAATTTTGAATGGCTGTTTGGCCCAGGTTTTTGAACAGAGTGTCAATCAGCCTTAAAAATAAAATAGTTGCACGCAATTTGTTTTTTTAATATACAGTATGGACCCTTGGGCCAATATGTATTTACGGCTCCTTATGGTTCCTTGTTTTTAAACTGGCCCAAAGGCCCAAAAACAGCGGCTTTGGCGCAAAGGTCCAAAACGGAGGCTACATGGCACTGACCAAAAGCGACATTGTTGAAAAAGTGTACGACCTTGGCTTTTCCAAAAAAGAAGCGGTGGACATTGTGGAGGAGCTTATCGAGACCATCAAAAAATCCCTGGAAGAGGGTGATGATGTGCTCATCTCCGGTTTTGGCAAGTTCTGCGTGAAGGCCAAAAAGCCCCGCCGGGGCCGCAACCCTGCAACAGGCGAAGACCTCATGCTGCGCAAACGCCAGGTGGTGACTTTCAAGTGCTCCGGCAAGTTGAGGGATCAGATAAACAAGGACTGAATCCTGCACACAGGGGCCGGTAGGCAGAGAAAGCCTCTCGCCCTTTCATAATTGTTTTTGGGGCGCGCATCTGCACTCCTGCTTTGCCCGGCATCCAAAAGCCTTCATTGCCAGATAAGGCACAGCCGCTTTTTAGCAGGCCGGTTTTAAGCATCTTCAATACCAGGCGTTTTGCAGGGGCGCCAACACCGCAGCAAGCCAAAACCAAAAAAAACATAACCGCAGACTTTGGCCGGGGGAAGGCTCTTGAACTCCCCCGGCTTTGTTTTATCCGCCCTGCCCTGCCCTGCAAGCGGCAAGCCGTTTGAGGCAGGGCAAACGCATTTGGGATTGGCAACCACAAACGAATGGGCGTTCCAGGGTCGTCATTTAAGGCTTACTGCCGTCCGTGAAGAAAATGCCGCTGTTTTGCTTGGAATCCATGTAGGGCGCTGTCGAAAGCAAGGCTTTTTAATAAGAAAACAGCCAGTTTTTATTCTGGATTCAAAGCTTGCGCTGGAATGACGGCCTGGGGAACGAGTTCCAAGCCCAAAGCGATACTGGCGGCTGCTGTGCCAGGTTGTAATCTTACCTCAT
>JASEHB010000184.1 GCA_030018745.1 Desulfatibacillaceae bacterium
TTCAAGGGTGGCAACCTCGTTATAGACAGGTATTACAACAGAAAGTTTTTGCATGATTAAAAAAACCTTGGCCCAAAGTTTTAGGCAATGCTGCACTGCTGTTTCCGATTAAATCAGAATATAGCCTTAATGGGCCGGGGTGCAAGAAGCAAATCCCGCATTTTTGGATGAGGAGGAAAAAATCGGGGCTTTTTGCTCATTGGGGTCAGGGTCTGTAAAAGCGGGCTGAAAAAGGCAGATTAACGCCCTGGCAGCAAAGAGACCAGGCTCTTGCATTGCAGGCCGCGCCATTTAAGATATGATCCGTAACGGCCACAACCTTGCGGCAGGAAGGTTCTTGAAGAACCGTGCCTTTGGCCCAGGCATTGAAAGACCCCATTGCAGGGCCGCACCACACCTGATAGTCCATCTCGCGTCCCTGCTCGCCCTGGTTGGCCCAGCGGGAAGAAAGCCCCAGATACCAGCGGAAAACAAGTGCCATCCTGCGTTTGGGGTTATCCTTTGCCCTTTCCAGTTGGGCAGGGTCGCGTTTCAAAAAAAACGCACAGGTTTCATCCCACACCTGTTCAAGGCTTTTTTGGAAGAACTGCCCTTCCAGTTTCCGGCGCTCGTCAGCAGGAATATCCTCAAGGCAGTTGCAGGAATTGTAGATTTCATAAAGCTTCTGGGCGCGCATGGCAAAAAGGGTGCCGCGCTTTAGAACCTGAACCTTTACGCCCATTTCAAACATATCTGCCGCGGGGGCCATTATCACATCGGCCATGTCTGCCTGGGCCAAAAGGTTTTTAACATGGGGGCTGCTGCCAGCTTCAACGCAGGCATGGTTTATGGAGCCTGTTACAATATAATCTGCCCCCATTGCAAAGGCTGCTGCTGCTGCCTGGGGAGTGCCGATTCCCCCTGCCGCACCCACCCTTACCGCAAACCCGGAGGCCGGGGCCAGCTCATCCCTCAAGGCCAGTATGGAAGGCAGGATGACCGTCAATGGGCGGTTGTCGGTGTGGCCGCCGGAATCCGCCTCAACGGTTATGTCATCAGCCATGGGAACTGCAAGGACAAGCCGTGCCTGCTCTGCGCTTATAAGATTCTGGCTTAAAAGACTTTGGACGATTTTTTGTGGGGCAGGGATCAAAAAACGCCCGGCTGTTTCTCTGCGGCTTATTTTGGCGATTATGCGGTTTGCAATGCAAATGCTTCCATCCTGGTTTTGGGAAAGACCGGCAGCCCTATAGCGGACAACCGAGGGTGTTAGGGCCATGAAGGCCGCGGCCTCAATTGTCCTGACACCGTATTTTAAGTACAAATCAACCAGGGCCTTTTCCAGTTCAGGCTCCTGGGGGCTGTGTATGAGATTTATGGCCCAGGGCTTGCCGACAAGTGTGGTGCTTAAATTTTTGACAGCCGCTTCAACGGTTTCCAGGGCAAGCCCTGCGGAGCCGAAAGAACCCATGTAGCCAGCGTTTCCCAGCTCTGTAACCATTTCTGTTGAGGCAATGCCGTTTGCCATTGCTCCTGCATAAAAGGCGGCTTTTGTGCCGTAGGTCTGGCAAAAGGAGTTGTCTCCAAGGCTGCTTACTGGCATTGGGGCTGCAAAGGCTGTTACGGGAAGATACTGGCCAAAAGCAAAGTCTGGAGAATTCTCTGCCTTTGAAGATACCCAGCTCTGCCCGTTTTCTGCGCCCGCAAACAGGGGGGCTTCCAGATTCCTTATAAGAGCCGCCATTCGGGAAGGCTCTTTTGCAGCTTGAGACTTATGGACACCAAGTTGCCTCAATTCAAAAACAGCCATTTTACTTCCTCGCAAGATTACAGGGTACTATAGGCCATCTTGAGCAAAATCGCGCACAGCCACGCGGGCATCAACAATTTCATAAATCCGGATGTTTTCCTTCCAAAGGCTTGCATCTGCACAGATAACGCGCAAACCCGCACCTTCTGTTACGGATTTTATGTGTACTTCTATACTCATGAGTTTGTTTGCCGGGGTTATCTGCCCCCGGTACTTCCAAACCGTTGTGTCCAGGGCATGGGTGAAGCCCGGCGAGGTCATGCCCCGGCCCATATCTTCTTCAAGGGCAAAAACCTGCATGGCTTCAAGGATTGATTCCACCCCCAAAGAACCCGGCATAACCGGATCGTTATGGAAGTGGCAGGGAAAAAACCAGTCATTTCCATTAACCTGTTTTTGGGCATACACATAGCCCAAACCATATTTCCCGCCCTTTGGCACAATACTTACTTTGTCCAGAAAATTGAGCATGGGACCGGAAAGCCGCCAATGGGGCTTGCCTTCTGGAGCTTTTGCCAAGCTCTCGTATTGGCCGTTGGGCGACAGGTTAATTATTTTAACGCCATCTTTTAGGTTTTGGGGAAGAAATTGGCGGGTGTGCATGGGGTGGTTGTTCTGCCCTCCATCCAGGCCCACCTGGTTGGTGAGAGAGCCTTTTGTGAAGTAGCCGAAAACTGCATCACCCTCGTAAAAAATTTCGCCATTGGCTTCCATTACAAAAGTAAATTTCTGAATTATGGCTGTTTTTGTGGAAACCGTTGAAAGCAGAGTGGATTTGTTGACAATGGTTTTGCCTGCCAGGGGGATTAACTTCTTTAACCTGCCGGTTCCATCAAGGTTTCTGAAGAAAAAGTCCGTCTCCGGCTTGATGAGGGTTGTCTGTGCCCAGGTGGATACAAAACCGCATGGCTGTAAGGCTATTTCCATAATAACAGAATAAGGCAAAACCCCCGGCCAGGCGTTTTGGGCAAAAAACCAGGCATCTGCCGGAACATCATATTGCGCTGTAACAAAGGCAGGGCTTTTGAAGTCTCCCGGAGTGCCGCCAATGTCCACAACCCTTGAAATAAGCTGCAACTCGCTGTTTGGCGTGCGCGGGGGCTGGCGGTTTTCGTAAATTGAAAAGGCCTCGCCAAAGCATTTGGCCAAAGAGCCTGTTGCAAATTGCTCAAGGTCGCTTTTTGTGAAAATTTCAACGGGTTTTTCTTCTTTCTGGCTTTTGCCGCTCGCCAAAGAATCAGCAAGGCCAGCGCCCTTTTCAACAAGCCTCACTCCTAAATCCTTAAAATCCACAACAACCTTGCCGTCACAGATTATATCCACATCCGCCACTGCCATTGGTTGAGGGGTTAGGCTTATGCGCTTTATCTCCATGCAATAGCTTATTTTTGAATTAATTGGCGTTACCTGGCCCCGGCAGCGCACCTTCTGGGGCAAATCAATGATTGGCTGAAACCTTGCATCTTCAGTTTTTGTCTGCACACCCAGATACAGCAGATAAAACTGGAGAAGCTGAACGCAGCCTTCAGCCATAAGCGAGCCTGCCAGAACCTCGTCATCCTTGAAGTGGCATGGGAAATACCAATGGTCAGGGGCAAGGTCTTTTTCTGCAAATATTTCTCCCAGGCCCCAGGGGCCGCCGGAAGGGTTGAGGCTTGTCACCCTGTCAATCATCAGCATCTGGCGGGAGGAAAACTTCAGCGATGGGTTTTTGCCCTGCTGATTATAGTTTTCTCCAAAGCAGGCGGATGGATTTCCATCAACAATGGCAAGAAGGTCCTCTTTGCCGAAGCTGGTTTTGCTGCACAAAAGAAAAGGAGTAAAAGAGGATTTTGGAGTTTTTTGCCTTTGCTCCTCCTCGCTTTTTTTGCGTACAATGCCCTTGCCCGCTGCAAGCTGGGAGTCAGAAAAAAAGCCAGCGCAGCCGTTACGCATGGTGAGGATGAGCTTTTCATCTGCAAAGCAGTCGTAGCGGAAGAAAAACAGCAAATTGTCCCCGCTACGGGCAAAGGAATCAATGGATATGCAGTATTTGAGCGTCTGGCCCTCTTTGGGCAGCTCATCGAGAAAATTCAAGGTGCAGTCCAAAAGCCTGTAAACCAGCTCCCCCTTGCATTCAAAATCAATGCCCAGATAGCTTATGAGCAGCAGATCGCACTGGCCGGACTCCACACACACAGCCCAGGGGGCCTGTCCGTCTATGGAGTACCAGGAGTTGACGAGGATATCATACTCGGTTGTCATGGACGAGGGCTTGAACTGGCCCATTTTGGCAGAAAGCTCTGTCACTCGCGAAACAAGAAGATACGGGTCCATGGGCAGCCGGACCCTGCGGGTATAGGTATCAATTATTTGATAGGAAGACCCGAAAACCTTTGCGATGGAGCCGCTGGCAAATTCCTTGAGGGTAGCTGTATCCCAAATGATGTTTTCAACAGGCTTTTCAGGCTCTTTAGCCAGGGGCGCTTCCTGGGGCAAGGGGTTTTGCGCAACGGGGCGGCTTGGCGCAGGGATGCCCTGCCCTGCCCCGCTCTGGTCGGCAAGCAGGGTTGCGTGTGCAGAAACAAGGTTTGCAGCAGCCAGCATTTCCTGGTGGCGGCGATTTAAAAAGGCCTCGTGGCTCTGGCCTGCTGCAAGCAGAACCTGGGCGTTTTTTTCCATCAAATCAGCAAATCCGGGAAAGGGAAGCCGGTTTTTTTGCGGATTGTCAGATAAGCCAATTTGAGGGGCTGCTTCATCCTGCAAGGATTCGGGAAAAAATTCCTCGCTCTTTTCCTCCACAAAAGCCGGGTTTTCCCAAAGCTTTTGAATATGTCCGGCAGGCTCATGGGCTAAAGCCGGATTGGCCGCCTTATCATGTGGTGCAGGTTTAGGTGAAGAGGGCTGAATTTTCTCATCCTCCGCCGGAACAGTATTTTCCAATAAGGGCGCATTTTGCTCAACGCATCCTTTAAATATCTCATCCATTGCCCTTTCAAGGGTTTCCCTTATGGGCGGCCCGCCAGGGGTAACGCTCACTGGCAGGGTGTTTTTTGTTTTCTCCTCTTTGCTGTTTTTGGAAAACATGAACTCAAGATTCATATCCGCCTGATGTGCAAAAAGGCAGGCGGCAAGCCGCAGAAGGCTTGTGTGGTCATCTGCGCCCTTGCGGTTGAAAAAGGCCGCAGCATGGGGTTTGTCGGCAAGTATTTGGCCTATCCATGTCGCGCAGTTTTCTCTAGGCCCCACATCAACAAAAACCCTGGCCCCGTCATTGTAGGCGCTTCTAACAAGGCTAACAAAATCAATGGGCTGGCAATAAATTTGCGCAATGTTATTGGCTATGGAATCGCTGGAAAGCTCTATGGGCCTGTTTGTGGCGGCAGAGTAAAAATCTATGCCGGAAACAGGGCTTGTTTCGAGGCGATGCAGGTCTGCCATGCGGTCAAAAAGGGGGCGCACAATTTCACAATGTATGGCATCGGTCATGTCCACTCGCCAGGACTGGCATTTGAGATTCTCCAGCGCCTTTTCAACTTCATGGGGATGGCCTGTTATCACACATTCATCTGGCGTGTTTATAAAGCCAAGATATGACCTTTTGCAGCCCGCAAGGGCATTGCTCACGGTCTTGGCATCTGCCTTAACCCCAAAGGCGCACCAGATTTCTTTTTGCTCCTTACTGCTTTCTTCAAGCTGCCAGGCCTTGCGCACAGCGTGCATGGGGCCTGCAATCTGTGTTGTGAAAAGGTCTGTTTGGCGCAGGCGGCGGCTCATGGCGTCTGTGCGCTCCCACACATTCAAGGCATAATGCATGGACACCTCGCCCATGCTGTAGCCAAGGGCCATGTCGGGTTGAATATCTAATTGCCCGCGCAGCACATCGGTGGCAGC
>JASEHB010000185.1:0-1006 GCA_030018745.1 Desulfatibacillaceae bacterium
GAGATTTGGCTTGGGGACAGTTTTTACTTGCTTTTTGGCCCGGGAAAGCCTTTAATATTGTTGAGTTTTGAAGATGCATCTTTTTTAAGCTCAGCCCCGCTTATACAGGCTGTGCAAGAACTCTTATGGAGAGAAAAATGGCAAGAATAACAATTGATGACTGCTTAAAGCGCGTACCCAACCGCTTTGTGCTGGTTCACATGGCGGCAAACCGCGTGCGCCAGATGAGGGAAGGCTCCGAATATCTCATCAGCACATCCAAAAACGAGGATGTGGTCACCGCCCTGCGTGAAATTGCCGCAGACAAGGTTTTTTTGAAAAACCCGGAAATAATCAATCCTGAATAGGGTACATTCAAGGGCTTTCAATCAGGCGCAAAAACAGCAGCCGCTCGATTCTTTGTGGATTTGTTTATGCGGGGGGTGGGCCTTTTTAAAAGGCTCTTTCCCCGCATTTTTTTTGCTTATTTTTTCATTTGGCCCTTTGCTTCAAAGGAGAGATTTTCCAGGTTGCGGCGCTGCTTTGCAGTCTGTTTTTTTGCCTGTGCAAGGGCTTTTTTTACAAGTTGCGGGGCTGTGCCGCCAAGGCTTTTTCTTCTGCTCACAACGCTTTCAAGGGTCAAGAAGTCGTAAATATCCTTCCGGATGTTTTTGTCAAAGCTGCAAAGCTCCTCAAGGGAAAGTTCTTCAAGCTCCTTGCCCTGGGCAAGGGCATAGGCTACTGCCTTGCCTGCCGCGTGGTGAGCCTTGCGGAAGGGCAGGCCCTTTGCTGCAAGGTAGTCGGCCAGATCCGTGGCATTTAAAAAGCCCTTGGAGGCGGCCCGGCGCATTTTGTCTGAATTCACGCCTGTGTGGTCAATCATGCGGGCTGTTACTGCAAGGCAGGCGCACAGGGTATCTGCTGCGTCAAACAGGGGCGGCTTGTCCTCCTGCATATCCCGGTTGTAGGCCAGGGGCAGGGATTTCATAAGGGTCAAAAGAGCCATGAGGCTGCCATAGACCCGGGC
>JASEHB010000185.1:1016-5608 GCA_030018745.1 Desulfatibacillaceae bacterium
GGCATTATGGATGAGCCTGTGCTAACGGAATCTGCAAGGGTTACAAAGCCAAACTCCGCGCTTGACCATATAACAATCTCCTCGCAGAGGCGGGAAAGATGCGCCATGCAAAGGGAGGCTGCCGCGCAGAACTCTATTGCGCTGTCCCTGTCTGAAACAGCGTCCATGCTGTTGGCACAAACGCCGTCAAAGCCCAAAAGATCGGCGGTGTACTGCCTGTCTATGGGAAAGGTCGTTCCTGCAAGGGCAGCAGAGCCTAGGGGCAGAATGTTGACCCGGCCGAGCATCTGGCCAAAACGCTGGTTGTCGCGGGAGAGCATTTCAAAATATGCCAGAAGATGATGAGCAAAAAGCACGGGCTGGGCGCGCTGAAGGTGTGTGTAGCCAGGCAGGATTGCCTTGGAATTTTTTGAGGCAAGGGCGCAAAGGGAATCCTGCATATTGCAGATAAGCCGTTGCACAAGCACAATGCGCTCCCGCAGGTAAAGGCGCAGATCCAGGGCCACCTGATCATTTCGGCTTCTGGCCGTGTGCAGCTTGTGGGCCGGGTCGCCTATTATTTCAAACAGGCGGCTTTCAATGTGCATGTGCACATCCTCCAAAGAGTCCGACCAGTTGAACGCACCTGCGGCAATCTCTTTGGCAACCTCATCCAGGCCCTTTAAAATGGCGGCAAGCTCTGCTTCGGAAATGATTTGGGCACTGGCAAGGGTTTTTGCGTGGGCCTTGCTGCCCATAATGTCGTAAACCGCCAGATGCCTGTCTGTGGCGTGCGAGCTTGTGAACTCCTCCACAAGCTTGTCCGTGGCCTCATCAAAGCGGCCCTGCCAGGGTTTTTTCTGCTCTTTCATGGTATGCGCTCTTTCAAGGGCGATTTAAGGGCTTTTTCTTTGCAGAAAGCCAAAGTGTGTTGGGTGAACCGTTGCGCTAAAGCGCAAGAACCACCCAACCTACTTTTTTTGTTCTTCTCTTTTCCTTTAGTTTCCCCTCACCATTTTCTGTATGCGAAGGCGCAGGGCGTTTAGGCGGATGAAGCCTTCTGCGTCTTTCTGGCGATAGACCGCATCTTCTTCAAAGGTGGCAAAGTCGTCACGGTACAGGCTTTTGGGTGCCTTGCGGCCGGTTACGGTGGCATTGCCCTTGTAGAGGACAAGGCGGGCGTCTCCGGTAACGGTCTGCTGTGCCGTGTCCATGAGTGTTTGCAGGACTTCGCGCTCCGGCGCGTACCAGAAGCCATTGTAGGCCAGTTCCGCGTAGCGAGGAATGAGGCTGTCGCGCAGGTGGGCGACCTCCCTGTCCAGGGTGAGGGATTCCACAGCCATGTGAGCAGCGCGCAGGATTGTTCCGCCGGGGGTTTCATACACCCCGCGTGATTTCATGCCCACAAAGCGGTTTTCCACAATATCCACCCTGCCTATGCCGTGCTTGCCGCCCAGGCGGTTAAGCTCGGCCAGCAGTTTTGCAGGGGAGAGCTTTTTGCCGTTTACAGCAACGGGGTCTCCCTTTTCAAAGGATACGATTATTTCTTCGGGAATATCCGGCGCGTCCTTGGGAGAAACGGACAGCACGAACATGGAGTCATCGGGCGCATTCCAGGGGTCTTCCAGCACGCCGCCTTCAAAGCTTATGTGCAAAAGGTTGCGGTCTGTGCTGTATGGCTTTTCCTTTGTGGCGGTAACGGGTATGCCGTTCTTTTTCGCGTATTCAATGAGAAGCGTGCGGGAGTTAAGGTTCCATTCCCGCCAGGGGGCAATTATTTTTATGCCCGGCATGAGGGCCTGATAGGTCAGCTCAAAGCGCACCTGGTCGTTGCCCTTGCCGGTGGCTCCGTGGCTCACTGCATCTGCCCCTGTTTTTTGGGCCACCTCTATCTGGTTTTTGGCGATAAGGGGCCGGGCAAGGGAGGTTCCCAGAAGGTACTGGCCCTCGTAGATGGCGTTTGCACGGAATGCGGGAAAAACAAAATCCCGAACAAATTCCTCTTTCAAATCCTCGATGAAAACCTGGCTTGCGCCGGTTTTGAGGGCCTTGGCCTCAACCGGGTCAAGCTCTTCGCCCTGGCCTATGTCGGCGCAGAAGGCCACCACCTCGCAGTCAAAGGTTTCAATGAGCCATTTGAGGATAACAGAGGTATCCAGCCCGCCGGAATATGCCAGAACAACCTTTTTCACTTCTTTGGCCACGGTTTTTCTCCTGAAATTGTTGTTATAGCCTTGTTTTTTTTCTGCGCCCGGCAGCACACCGGGCGTTGTTTAGGGTCATCTCCAGGTTTTCAGCAGTGCCTCAAGCACGGCCTTGTGCATGTGCAGCTTGTTTTCCGCCTGATCCCACACAACGGACTGGGGGCCTTCCATGACCCCGTTTGATATTTCCTCGCCCCTGTGGGCAGGCAGGCAGTGCATTACAATGGCATTGGGAGCGGCCAGGGCCACAAGCTTTTCATCCACGGCAAAGCCTTCAAAGGCGGTTTTGCGAAGTGCGGATTCCGTTTCCTGGCCCATGCTGGCCCACACATCCGTGTATAGAACATCTGCGCCCCTTGCCGCCTCCTGGGGGGTTTTGGCAAGGCTTATGCTGCCAATGCTCTTGTCAAGGGCCTTTTGCATTATCTGCCTATTGGGCTGGTGCCCTGGCGGGCAGGCCAGAACCAGATCCAGCCCCAAAATTGCAGCCGCATTTATCCAGGAATGGGCCACATTGTTGCCGTCTCCAATCCAGGCTATGCGAATGCCCTTGTATCCGCCTTTTTGCTCCACCACTGTCATTATGTCGCTTAAAATCTGGCAGGGGTGGTAGAGGTCTGTCAACGCGTTTATGACAGGTATTTCCGCCCATTGGGCCATGTCTTCAAGAAGCTGCTGGGAATAGGTGCGGACCACCAGGCCATCCAGATAGCGGGAGAGAACCCTTGCCGTGTCCGACACAGGCTCGTTGCGGATGAGCTGGGTGTCGCCCACATTTATGTACATGGGAACGCCGCCAAGCTGAATCATGGCCGCCTCAAAGGAAACCCTTGTGCGGGTGGAGGGCTTGTCAAAAACAAGGCCCACGGATTTTCCCACAAGGGGATGCCTGTCTGCTCCCTGTTTATGGGCGTTTTTAAGGGAAATGGACGAGTCCAGCAGGTGGTCAATTTCCTGCTTGTTGAGGTCCCACAGGGTGGTTATGTCTTTTTTCACGATGCTTTCCTTGAGATGCTGACTGGCTTTTCCATGGTAAAGCCAAAAAAAATCGTTATTGAAAAAAAAGGACCGGCAAAACCACGGCCCCTTGCCATGTCTTTATTAAAAGCTTTTGAGCAGTTCATCAAGCACCTTGATGAGCGCGTCCACCTGTTGCACACCTATGGTGAGAGGCGGCGCAAAGCGCAGGGTGTGGCCCTGAACGCAGTTTATGAGAAAGCCCTTTTCGCGGCAGGCGTCAACAAGGGATGAAGCATCCTTTTTCATTTTAAGGCCCAGAAGAAGGCCCAGTCCCCGGACTTCCTCAATGCAGGAGTGGCGGCCGGCAAGCTCTGTAAGCTGTTTTTTGAAGTAGCTGCCTACAGAAACGCAGTTTTCCAGCACGCCTTCCTCATCAAAGGCTTTTGCAACCGCCAGCGCACCGGCGCAGATAAGGGGCGTGCCGCCGAAGGTGGTGGCGTGGGTGCCCGGAGCCAGGGCCTCCCCGGCCTTTTCCGTTGTCAGCATTGCCCCTATGGGCAGGCCGTTGCCTAAAGCCTTTGCAAGGGTCATAACATCCGGGGTTATGCCAAAATGCTCGTGGCAGAACAGCTTGCCTGTGCGGCCCATGCCTGTCTGCACTTCATCTAGCATGAGCAGTATTCCTGCTCCATCGCAAAGCGCACGCAGCTTTTTCAGATAATCGGCATCCGGCACTACAATGCCGCCCTCGCCCTGCAAAGGCTCAACAAGTATTGCCGCGGTGTTTTTGGTTATGGCAGCAGCCGCGGCATCTGCATCATTGTAGGGTACAAAGTCAAAGCCATCCACCAAAGGCTCAAAGCCCTTGTGCACCTTTTCCTGGCCTGTGGCTGAAAGGGTGGCCAGCGTGCGGCCATGAAAGGAGCCTGTTGCGCAGATTACCCTAAAGCGAGCCGGGTGGCCCTGTTTTTTTGCGTAGATGCGGGCAAGCTTTATGGCGGCCTCGTTGGCCTCGGCCCCGGAGTTGCACAAAAAAACCCGCTCGGCAAAGCTATTTTCCACAAGCCAGCGTGCAAGAAGGGTTTGAGGCTGTGTGTAGTAAAGGTTGGATACATGAATAAGGGTCTGGGCCTGCTCGCAAATGGCCTTGGCAACCCCGTCATGGCAATGGCCAAGGCTTACAACTGCAATGCCTGCAAGAAAGTCCGTGTAGGCCTTTCCATTATCATCCCAAACTGTTGCGCCCTTGCCCTTTACAAGGCACAGGGGCTGCCGCGAATAGGTGTTGGCAAACACCGTGTCGGATATTTCCATTGTCCGGGTTTTTTTCATGGCGCACCATATTTTTCATCCGCCTGTTAAAGCGGCAAATTGTTGTTCTGCAAAGGGCAGGGTCAGTTAAGGGTAACCTCCGTGCCTATTCCTTTGTCCGTGAAAAGCTCCAGCAAA
>JASEHB010000186.1 GCA_030018745.1 Desulfatibacillaceae bacterium
GTCCCGTTAAAAAAGATTTGGCCCTCCCTTAAGGTTTCAAGGCCCAAAAGGGTTCTTCCAAGGGTGGTTTTTCCGCAGCCAGACTCTCCCACCAGCCCAAGGGCTTCTCCCCTTGCTATTTCCAGGCAAACCCCGTCCACGGCCCTCACATGGCCTGCAACCCGGTTTAGCACCCCTTTGCGGATGGGAAACCAGACCTTTACGCCCTGCATTTTTACAAGCAGCGATTCAGCCATTGCCCAACAGCCTTTCTGCTATAAAACAGGCGGCCTTGCGGTCTTTACCCAGGCTTTTTAAGGGCGGCTGCTCCTCCCTGCACCTTTCAAAGGCGTGGGGGCAGCGGTCGTTGAACCGGCAGCCGGGCGGATAGTTCAAAGGAGAAGGCACCTGACCTTTTATGGAATAGAGCTTTGCCTTGCGGTCTGCAAGGCGTGGCATGGATTGCAGCAACCCGATTGTGTAGGGATGGGCAGGAGCGGCAAAAAGCTCCTCCTTGGATGCCTGCTCAACAATTTTGCCTGCATACATTACCATGACCCGGTCGCACATCTCCCAAATAACGCCCAGATCATGTGTGATGAGAAGAACGCTTGTGGCGCGGCTGCGCATTTCATTTAGCAGATCAAAAATCTGGGCTGCAACAGTAACATCCAGGGCTGTTGTCGGCTCGTCTGCAATAACCAGCTTTGGATTCAGGATAAGCGCCATTGCAATCATGACCCTTTGCTGCATTCCTCCCGAAAGCTCGAAAGGGTAGGCGCGGGCAATTCTTTCCGGTTCGGGGATTCCCACTTTTTTGAGCCACAGAACAGCCTGCTCCAAAGCCTGTTTTTTATCGGCCTGCCCATGAATGGTAAGGGTTTCTGCCAGTTGTGGGCCGATTTTTATTATGGGGGAAAGGGCGGTCATGGGATCCTGAAAGATCATGCTTATCTGTGCCCCTCTTATGGAGCGGAGCGCCGCATGATTTAAGCCCAGCAAATCCCGGCCTTCAAAAACGGCTTTTCCACTTACAATGCGACCCGGCGGCTCCGGCACAAGGCGCAGAATGCTCATGGCGGCAACGGATTTTCCGCAGCCCGATTCCCCCACAAGCCCCACCACCTCGTTGTTGCCTATGGAAAAGCTCACCCCGTCAACAGCAACAAGGCTTTGCCCCTCCATGTCAAAGACAACCTTCAGGTTGGTTATTTCAAGAAGGTTTTCCATGAGCTTTTGCAAAAAGGCCTTTCTTTGGCCCGGATTATTATTCGGGCCTGAATAATCGAGGCTATTTCATCCTTGCGTATTGCTTGGGGTCAAAGGCGTTACGCACGCCTTCCCCAGTAAAAACACCAAGAAGCATGACAACAAAAAGCGCAAGGGCCGGATAAAGAATAAGCCACCATGCCCATCGGTACTGCTGTGCCTGCTGGAGCAACTCCCCCCAGCTTGCTGTGGGCGGAGGAAGGCCAAAGCCCAGATAATCCAGCGCTGCCAAAGCGCCTATTGCCCCCACCAGTGAAAAGGGAAAGAAGGTTATTATTGGCACCAGGGCATTGGGCAGAATGTGGCGGAAAAGGATTTTATGCGTTGGCAGTCCCAGGCACTTGGCCGCCTCCACAAAGGGCTGTTTGCGAAGGCGCAGAAACTCCGCCCTCATATAGTAGGAAATGCCAATCCAGTTGAAAATGCCGTAACACACAAGCAGAAGCATGAAGCTTCTGCCATAGATGCTTCCAAGAAGAATCATGACATAAAGAAAGGGGATGGCAGACCATATTTCAATGAGCCTTTGGGCGCTTATGTCCAAAAAGCCGCCATAATAGCCCTGGATGGCCCCTGCAAAGGTTCCAAGAACCATGCTGGCCAAAACCAGTAAAATGCCAAATGTCATGGAAGTGCGCAGCCCGTAGATAATCCTGGCCAGAACATCGCGCCCGGCATTGTCCAGGCCCAGCCAGTGGCCGGGGCAGGGGGGATAGGGAAAATGTACCTCGCTGCGAGTTGCCTCCACGCGGAAATATCCCGCAGAAAGGCTCATGTGCTCCGTCTCCAGGTAGCCTTCAAGTCGTTTTTCCACCAGTTCCGTAAGCAACACCTGCTCCTGTTGGCTCAAGGAGGACCAGGTTCGCTGGGGGTCGCTTTCCAGCCTTGCCAGTGTGTCGAAAACCAAAAGCCTTTGCGCTGCATCAAGGGGTGGCGCCTGGCGCAGGGTAAGGCGCACGGTCTTTGGCGGCGCAGCCCTGGGAGAAAAGGTGGAGAGCGCCACTTCAACAGGCTCATTATTCTTTTTGGCATAAACCATAAAGTTTTGGGCAGAGCTTGGGCGGTTTTGGAAGCGATCCTCTATGGCCCTTGCCAAATCCGGGTCTGTTGTATAATGGTCCTTAAAAAAAAGGCCATTGACTTCAAAATCCTCCACCTCAAAAAAACTTCCTGCTAGCTGGCTTCTGAAAATTTCAAAATCCTGATTAATATTTATATTCGCCAACCGGTGGACCGGATTAAGCCGCAGGACAACCTGGTCTGGCACCTGTATGCTTGCAGGATCAACAGATTCATAAGGGCCGTAGGGAATGGGCGTGAACACCATGAAATTGGCGGAGTTTTGTGCAAATTGCGGGCTGTGCTGAAGCTTTTTGTAGTCCGGCCTTGTGTGACGGCCGTTGTTCAAAAAGGCGTCTTCAGGATAAAAAGCAGCAACAGGAAAGTAGTTCCGCCCCTCAAACCTAACAAAAATGGGGTTTGAGTTGGCAATAAGCTCGGCACCTAACGAAAGCGCATACAAAAGCACCAGAAGGCGGAAGCAAAGCCATGCAAGCCGCATTTTTTTAAATCTTGCAAGGCGCTTTTTTGTTATGGGGCTTATGCGGATCAAGGAATTTTGGCCTTATTTTCCAAAATGTATGCGCGGGTCAATTATCACATAGCAAAAGTCTGAAAGAATGTTCCCCAAAAGACCCAAAAGGCTGGTTATGGAGAGTATTCCCATAAAGACCGGGTAGTCACGGCCCACAATGGCCTCCAGGGAGAGCCTTCCCATGCCGGGGATTTCAAACACCTGCTCAATGAGCACGGAGCCTGCAAACATAACCATAAGGATGGATCCAAAGCCTGTAGCAATTGGAATAAGCGAATTCCTCAATGCATGACCCCAAATGGCCCTCCGGGTGCTGCCTCCCTTGGCAAGAACTGTTCTTACATAATCGCGGCTTATCTGCTCCAAAAGCGAGTTTTTCATCAAGAGGGTGAGCACTGCAAAATTGCCGATAACATAGCAGAGAACCGGCAAAAACATATGGTGGAAGATGTCATAGGCCTGCTGCGCCAGGCTCATCTGGTCAAAGCCGGGGCTTGTGAAGCCTGAAACCGGAAAGATGTCCCAAAGCCCCTCGGTGGTTCCGCAGAAAAGCATTTTTAAAACCATTCCAAAGGCAAAGGGCGGAATGGCATAGCCGATAAAAACAATCACCGATGACGCCAGATCAAAGGAGCGTCCGTGGCGGAGGGCCTTTGCAATGCCCAGAGGAATGCACACCAGATAGGAAAGTACAAAGCCTGTTATGCCGAAGATAAGGGAAACCGGAAACCGCTCTCTTATAAGCTCCCAGGAGTTTTTGTTGGGAAAGCGGTAAGACTCCATTGTCATGCCCAGTTTCTGGCCCACCAGCCATTGCCAGTATCGGGTCGAAAAGGGCTTGTCAAAACCAAAATATGCTTCAATGGCTTTGCGCTGCTCCGGGCTTATGGCATCCTGGGTTGCTCCGGGCGAGGCCTCTCCCAAGGCCAAACCCCGCATGGAAAGTATGGCTGTTTCCACCGGGCCGCCGGGTACAAACTGAATAAGGCCGAACACAACCAGGGTGATTCCCAAAAAGGTTGGAATCACCAATAGCAACCTGCGCAGAAAATAGCTGGCTCTGTCCATAAATTAAGCCCTGAATGCAAAATTCCTTATCAGGGTGCAATCCGGCGCAAAATCAATGCTGGATTGGAACCTGATGGTCGTTTGTGAACGAATCGAAAAAATTGACAAAAGCAGGCTTTGGCGGAAGGGGCATTCCGCTCTTTAATGCATCTTTAAGATCTGCCGCGCAATCTTCATCCTCCCACCAGTAGGTGAGCACCGATGAATCCATGCCGTACTTGGGCAGAACCCAGGGGGGTGAGCCGAACTTGTTCCAGTACAAAAGGCGCACAAAATCAATGTTCCACAAAAGAGCATAGGGATACTGCTCAAAAACAAGCTGGTCTATCTTGCGGGCTATTTCATGGCGGGCATCCACATCAAAAAGGGTTTTCTGCTTTTCAATAAGCTCATCCACCCGCTTGTCCTTAAAGCCTGTGATGTTGTTCCCCGAAACCCTGTCCGCCTCTGCAGAGGCCCACATCCCTTCAGGGTCCTTGTAAAGCGAAGCCCCCCATGCAGCCCAGGTCATTTCATAGTTGAAGCTGTCCATGTCCCGCATCCATGCTGCCCAGTCCTTTTTATCTATAACCATTTCCACGCCAACATCCTTCAAATCCTCCCGAAAAATGGCCAGAAACTTGTCTGAATCCGCAGAGCGCGTGAGAAAGCGGAAAAGCAGCCGCCGGCCGTCCTTTTCCCTCATTCCGGTGGCAGGGTTTGTCTGCCAGCCAGCCTCGTCAAGGAGCTTTCTTGCCTCATCCTTGTCAAAGGGCGTAAGCGGGTTGGGGCAGGGGTTTTCCGGCGAATAGAGATCCGGAAAGTAGGAGTTTAACATCTGATACTGGTCGTACATGAGGGTGGAGTTCATTCTTTCACGGTTTATAAGATGCGCCATTGCCTTGCGCACCAGAACATCATCAAAGGGGGGCTTTCTGCTGTTCATGGCAAAGCCCTGAAAGCCCATGGGATTAAGGTTTTTAACCCCCTGCTTGACTATCCAGTTTTTGGCAAATCGCTCTCCGCGGGTTTCCACAACCCATCTTCTGGCAGTATAAACAGGAAAAATATCCATATGCCGCTTCAAGAAGTTTTCAAAGGCATTTCCCCGGTCTGCAAAAAAAACAAAGACAAGGCGGTCAAAATTGACAAGGCCCTTGTTGGAAGGAGCCGACCGGCTCCACCAGTCATCCCTTCTGGTCATTGTTACGCTTGAGCCTTCCCTGTGCTCGCTCAAATTGTATGGGCCGGAGACCACGGGAAACTCGAAATGAACCCGGTTAAAATCCAAATCCTTAAAGGCGTGCTTTGGAAGTATGTGGAAACCGCTTGCTGCCAGAAGGTTTTTCCAATGCACTTCCAGAGCGTTGAAGCGAATGGTCAGCTCATCAATCACTTCCGGGGTTTGGAACCTGGCAAGGCTGACCTTGTGAACACCCGTCAGATTTGCAGGATTCATGATTGCATCAAAGGTCCATTTGACATCATGGGCGGTGATGGGCTGGCCGTCGCTCCATCTTGCGTCTTGGCGGATTTTGAAGGTGAAGCTCAATTTGTCGTCTGAAATTGTCCATTGCTCTGCAAGGCCTGGCTCGTATTCCAGGGTAAGGGCGTTCATGTTAAGCAGGCTCTCGTACATAAGGCCGAAAACATAAGCTGCGCTTACGCTGTTTTCCAGATAATAGTTAAAG
>JASEHB010000187.1 GCA_030018745.1 Desulfatibacillaceae bacterium
GACCCGTTAAAAAAAATATAACCCTGTTTGCAGAGGGCCATATTTTGACGGCAGCCAAGGTTGATTCAGGCATTCGGAAGCGCTTTGAGGCAAGGGAAAAGGGGTTTTTGTCGCCTTACGCCTGCGCCAGCGCGGATTCTGCAGGCAGGCTCCGCAAGGAGGATCCCTGCCCGGTGCGCACGGCCTTTCAGCGGGACAGGGACCGCATTGTTTACAGCAACGCCTTCCGCCGGTTGAAGCACAAGACCCAGGTCTTTCTCTCCCCTTTGGGGGATCATTACCGCACCCGGCTCACCCACACCCTGGAAGTTGCAGAAATTGCCCGCACCATTGCAAGGGCCATGCGCCTGAATGAGGACCTCACCGAGGCCATTGCCCTTGCCCATGATCTGGGCCACACGCCCTTTGGCCACGGCGGAGAAACGGTCCTGAAAGAGATTTTCTCGCCGGATTTCTCCCATAATGACCAAAGCTTGCGGGTGGTGGACTTTCTGGAGCGCTCTGGCCAGGGGCTTAACCTCTCCCTGGAGGTGAGGGACGGTATCTTGAAGCATTCCAAGGGCTTTGGCAGCATAATGCCTGAAAAGGCCTCGGAGGAGGCAAGCACAATGGAAGGCGCGGTGGTGCGCGTGGCGGATCTCATGGCCTATCTCAACCATGATCTGGATGACGCCATAAGAAGCCGCGTCATTACGCCGGATCAGGTGCCGGCCCTGTGCACGAGGCTTCTGGGGGATACCCATTCCCAGAGGGTTACCAACATGGTGCATGATCTTGTGTTTCACAGCGGCGAAAAAAACGGCAGGCTGGTATTAAATATAAGCAGCGCCATGCATGAGGCCATGCTGGCGCTTCGCACCTTTCTTTACGATAAGGTTTACCGCGCACCTGCCGTGCATAATGAGTTTTTGAAGGCAAAAAAAATTCTCACCGAGCTTTTTAACCATTACCTTTCAAATCGGGAGGATTTCTGCGCAGCCACCAGCGAGCTTGAGCTTGGCCCGGTTCCAGACGACTGCTGGCCCGACCCTCGAAGCGTCTGCGACCTCATGGCCAGCATGACGGATCGCTTTGCCCTTTCGCGCTATCAAAAAATTTTTCTGCCAAAACCCCTGGTTTAGGCTTCCAATGAAAAACACAAAAACCATGCTTTGTGCAGCAAGGCCCTTTTTCGGGCATTTGGAAAAGCTCTATCAGAAAATGGATGCCGCCTATGCAAAGGCTGCCAGGTTTGTCGGCTTTGTGTGCGAAGGCTGCGCGGATAACTGTTGCAAGACCTGGTTTTACCACCACACCTTTGCAGAAATTGCATATCTGGCAAGGGCTTTTGAAGAATTGAGTCCGCAAATCCGACAACAGGCCCTGGAAAATGCCTGTCTTGCCCTTGATGCCCGCAAAAGACACGAGCCGGATTCCGGGCCGTTTTTCTTTTTGTGCCCCCTGAATGCAGATGGCCGCTGCCTGGTTTATGAGGCCAGACCCATGATATGCCGCCTGCACGGCACAGCCTGGAAGCTTGGCCTGCCCCAGGGCAGATGGCAGCAGGGGCCTGGCTGCGGCGAGTTTGAAAAGGTGTGGCAGGGCAGGGAAAGGGGCGTGCTGGATCGCACACCCATCTACCGGGACCTTGCAGCCCTTGAACAGGCGCTGCGCAGGGAAAGCGGAATCTCCCAGAAGATAAAGGCCTCAATCGCCCAGCTTGTTGCAGCGGATTTTGAAATTTAGGCGCATCTTAAAAGCGCCCTGACCCAACGGTTAAACCCGAAACAGGAACCAGATGAAAATCCTTGATCCGGAAAAGCTCTACACAATGGAAGGCACTCACCTGGAGCCGGGCGACACCTTCAACTTTGCCTGCGGCCCGCACCTTGAATGCTTCAACCTGTGCTGCCGCAACCTCACCCTTTTTCTTTACCCATACGATGTGGCCCGGCTGCGCAAGGCCCTTAAAATAAGCTCCGGCCAGTTCATTGATCGCCACACGCAGATAGTTCTCCGCAAGGGCAGCCATTTTCCGGATGTGCTTCTGGCAATGGAGGAAAACCAGCAGAAGACCTGCCCCTTTCTCACGGCCAAAGGCTGCTCCGTTTATATGGACAGGCCCTGGGCCTGCCGCACATTTCCCACGGAGCACGGCATTTATTACGATGACAAGACCGGCCTTTCCACAAGGCTGGACTGGTTCAAGCCGCCGGATTACTGTCTGGGACGCCATGAGCCAAACACCTGGACGGTTGAATCCTGGCATACGGACCAGGGCGCGGGCATCTACTACAAACAGATGGAGCAATGGTCGGCCTTTTTGCGTTATTTTGAAAAGGACCCCTGGCAGGGCCAAGGCCCGGAAAGCAAGACCGGGAGAATGGCATTCATGGCCACCTACAACCCGGACGACTTTCTTGACTTTGTGCGCCAAAGCTCGTTTTTGAAACGCTACAAACTAGTGGCTGATGCAAAAAAGAAAATAAGGAAAAATGATGAAATCCTTTTAAGGCTGGGCCGGGAATTTGCCTTGAACTTCCTTTTCAACAAACCGGCCACGCTGTTTCAAAAGGCGTGAATAATCCAGGGTGAGCAGGACAACGCCAAACCCCACTCACTTTTCAAGGCAGGTGTTTTATGGGAGGTATTCTTGAAGTTACCCAATTGACTGTGGGCAGGCTTGCAGTATGCGCCTACATTGTGGCGGATAACACCAGCCACAGGGCTGCCCTCATTGATCCGGCCTTTGAGACCAAAGACATCCTGGCTCTTGTGAAGGAAAAAAAACTGAAAGTCACCCATCTTATCAACACCCACCACCATTCAGACCATGTTGCAGGAAACGCCGCAATAATCAGGGAAACAGGTGCTCTTTTGTGCATAGGCAACAAGGATGCCCCCAGGCTCAACACCCTCTTAAACCGTGGCGTGAGCCGGGTGCTTGGCGGAGCCGGCTCGCCAAGGCCGGATATTCTTCTGAAACAAGGGGATACAATCGGTGTTGGAAACGCTTCCCTTTCTGTTATTGAGACACCCGGCCACACGGCAGGGGGGATTTGCCTTTTGGGGGAAAACAACCTCTTTACGGGCGACACCCTTTTTGTGGGCAATGTGGGCCGCACAGACCTGCCCGGCGGAGACGCCCGGCAGCTTCTTGCCTCCATCCGGCAAAGGCTCTACACCCTGCCCGATGACACCATAGTGTGGCCGGGCCATGATTACGGCCCTGCGCCTTACTCCACCATAGGCAGGGAAAAAGCATTAAACCCCTTTACCCAAAAAGCATGAGATCTTTCATGCCAGCTTCCTAACTTGCCAAATAAACGGCAAATAAAGCATAAAACTCTTGCAAAGCTTTTTGGCTTCTGATATGCAATAGCTCTTTTGCACCGTAAAGCCCCCCTTTGCCATTTGCCGCAAAGCCCTGTTCTTATTATTTCGGGGGAAAAAAGAGGCCTTAACCATCGCTCCGGAAGGTTTCCGGAGCGCAATTTTATTTATTCAACCCGGAGGACTGTCATGGAAAAACTTTGGCTTGCAAGTTATGAACCCGGTGTTCCCGAAGAAGTTGACCTTTCGGAATACAGCTCTATTCCCCATATCATGGAAACGGCCTTTGAGAAGTTTGCAGACAAACCGGCCTTCAACCAGATGGGGAAAACCATCACCTACAAGGAGTTGCAGCAGCTTTCCAGGCAGTTTGGCAGCTACCTGCAAAACGAGCTTAAGCTCCAGCCCGGCGCACGGGTTGCACTCATGATGCCCAACATCCTCCAGTATCCGGTTGCTCTTTTCGGCATCCTGGCGGCAGGCATGGTGGCCGTGAATGTAAACCCCCTTTACACGGCCCGCGAGCTTCAGCATCAGTTGACCGATTCCGGCGCGGAAACCATAGTCATTTTCGCCAATTCAGCCCATGTGCTTGAAGGAGTGCTGGACAAAACCCCGGTGAAGAATGTCATCATCACGGGTATCGGCGATATGCTCGGCTTCCCCAAGTCTTTACTTGTGAACACGGTCATCAAGTATGTAAAGAAAATGGTTCCGGCCTACAACCTGCCCAAGGCGGTTCCCTTTCTCACTGCACTTTCCAAGGGCAATCCCGGCACCTTCCGCCCGGCAGCGGTCAAGCACGAGGACATCGCCTTCTTGCAGTACACCGGCGGCACCACGGGCGTTTCCAAGGGTGCGGTTCTCACCCACAAAAACATTGTGGCAAATGTGCTCCAGGCGCGCGCATGGATTGGCAACCAGATAGAAGAGGGCAAGGAAATAATGATAACCCCCCTGCCCCTCTACCATATCTTTTCGCTTACAGCCAACTGCCTGGTCTTCTCGTCCATCGGCGCGCTCAATGTTCTCATCACCAACCCGCGGGACTTTGCCAATTTTGTAAAGGAACTCAAAAAGTGGAACTTCACCGCCATGACCGGCGTGAACACACTTTTCAACGCCCTTTTGAATACTGAAGGCTTTGAGACCGTTGATTTTTCGCATCTGCGTACCGCTTTAGGCGGCGGCATGGCAGTGCAGGAAGCGGTTGCCAAGCGCTGGAAGGAAGTTACAGGCACACCCCTGGTGGAGGCATACGGCCTTACGGAAACATCTCCTGCGGCCTGCATGAACCCCGCCCACATCCGGGAATACTCCGGCTTCATCGGCCTGCCCATTTCCTCCACCCTTGTCTCCATCCGCGATGATGATGCCAAGGAACTGCCCATCAACGAAATCGGTGAAATCTGCATCAAAGGCCCCCAGGTTACCCAGGGCTACTACAACCGGCCCGAAGAAACCGCCAAGGTTTTCACGGAAGACGGCTTCTTCAAGACCGGCGATATGGGCTACATGACCGAAAAGGGCTTTGTGAAGCTGGTTGACCGCAAGAAAGATATGGTCAATGTTTCCGGCTTCAATGTCTATCCCAACGAGATAGAGGATGTTGTCGTGACCCATCCCAAGGTGCTTGAGGCTGCGGTCATCGGTGTGCCGGACGAAAAGAGCGGCGAGGCTGTGAAGCTCTTTGTGGTGAAAAAGGATCCCTCCCTCACCGTGGAGGAGCTTAAGGACTTCTGCAAGAAGAACCTTACAGGCTACAAGGTTCCCAAGCACTACGAGTTCAAGACCGAGCTGCCCAAGTCCAATGTGGGCAAGATTTTGCGCAAGGATCTTCGCGGATAATAAAGGGCGGCCCCAGGAAGCCGTGGGCTGTGTTGCGCTTCACTCGGAATTTCGGTCATGTACCAACAGTACACTCCCTCATTCCTCGTTCGCGCGCCGTGCCCACGACTCCCTGGAACCGCCCTGTCTGTGTGGGAGGCGCTCCCAGAAAGACGATAGCTGCGTTGCACTTCGCTGGGCAGAAATTCAGCCTACAACAACGCGGATAGGAATAAGGCTTTTTAAGCCTGCATGAGAAAAAGGAAGGCCTGGAGGAAGTTCCTCCGGGCCTTTCTTTTTATGATGGGCGCCTTAAACAAGACGATAGCTGGGTTACGCGAGGAATGAGGGAGTGTACTTTTAGTACATGACCGAACTTCTTAAGCAATGTACAACGCAGCAGCCGTCCGCCTGGTAGCGCCAAGCG
>JASEHB010000188.1:0-4877 GCA_030018745.1 Desulfatibacillaceae bacterium
GGGAAACGAGAGTAAGGCGCGCGAGGCGGGCAGGAACGAGGTGTACTTTTTGTACATTGAGTTCCTGCACGGCGAAGCGCAACTTTAGCTTATCGTTTTCCTGGGGCCGCCCCCTTATTACAACTTATAGCGTTCGACTATCATGGAAAGCTGACTCGCCAATGAACTCAAATTCTCCGCTGCCGCCTCCACGGCCCTTGTTCCGGCCTCGCTTTGGGATGCAGCCTGGGTGATGCTTTCCATTGCCGAAGATATCTGGTCCATGCCCACAAACTGCTCCTTGGTGGAGACAGCTATCTGCTGGGCTGCCAGAGCTGCCTGGCCTATGCGGTCGTTGATGGCGTTTATTGCCTCGCCGGTGCTCTGGGCGAGCTGGCCGCCCTTTTCAGCCCGCCTTGTACCCTCTTCCGTAACCTTTACGGCGCTGGATGCGGCCTTTTGGATTTCGGCAAGTATTTCCCGCACCTGGGCGGTTGCCGCCTGGGACTGCTCGGCAAGGCTGCGCACCTCTCCGGCAACCACGGCAAAGCCCTTGCCTGCCTCGCCTGCGCGGGCGGCCTCAATGGCCGCGTTGAGGGCAAGCAGGTTGGACTGGTCTGCAATGTCGTTGACTGTGGAGATGA
The DNA here is from genome assembly GCA_030018745.1 of Desulfatibacillaceae bacterium. Taxonomy (GTDB): domain Bacteria; phylum Desulfobacterota; class Desulfobacteria; order Desulfobacterales; family Desulfatibacillaceae; genus JAGVAW01. Next base: position 624 of record JASEHB010000188.1, read on the forward strand.
TTTCTCCGATGCGGTGGGTCTGCTCGGAAAGGGCGATGATGTTTTCGGCAATGGTTGCCACCTGCTCCTTGATGCCCTCCATGCCCTCCATTGTCTTTTCAACGCTTTGCAGGCCCGAATCCGCAAGCTGGGTGGATTCCTGAACCATCTGGGAAACATGGCGGGTACGCTCCGCTGTCTGCTGGGCTGTCTGGCGTACCTCCTCCACGGTTGCCGTGGTCTGGGTCACTGCTGCGGACTGCTCGGAAATGACTGCCGCCTGCTGGGTTGTGGATGCAAGGATTTCTGCTGATGCGTCGTTTAAGTTGTGGGTGGCCTGGCGCATCTGGCCGGTAAGCTCCTTCAAGCTGTCATTCATGCGGTTCAGGTTCTCGCCCAGAAGGGCTATTTCATCGCCTGCGCCCTGGGTTTCCAGGTGGCCGGAAAGGTCTCCGCTGCCAACCCTTTCCACAAACTCAACGAAGTGACGGACAGACTGCTCCAGCATCTCCTTGTCGCGGCGCTCCTGCTCCATGGACCCGGTAATCCGCTGCACCATCATATTGAAAGCTTTTGCCAGACGGCCAATTTCATCGCGGGAGCGGACACTGGCCAAGACCTCCAGGTTGCCGTCCGCAACCTCCTGGGCCGTATCCGTTATTTCCTGAAGGGGCTTTGTGAGGGTTCTGGCGATTATAAGGGCTATTACAAGCACCAGGGCAAAGACGGATACAATCATGCCAAGCATGATTTCCCGCAAAGAATCTGCATCAGCCACAATGTCGGCCTGATCCTGGCGCACCACAATCGCCCAGCGGGGGCCGTTGCGAAGCATGACCGGCGCGTATGCCGAGGCCAGCGGCTGGCCTGCAAAGCCGGTTACCTGCATGATGCCCGATGCTCCGTCCAAAGCCTCGCGGACTTCCGGGCCGTCCATGCCGTTTCTGGAAATGTTGCCTGCAAAGGATGCCTGCACCGAGCGGCCCGCCGGATCTGCAAAGGAGTCCGAGCGCATACGGAAGTCCGGCCCCACAAGCAGGGAGTCAACCGTGTCGCCCAGTCCCTGGCGCTGGCCCATTATGCCTGCAATCTGCACAATGGGCAGCTTGCCTGCCAACAGAAAGCGGCCCTCCTGGTTCAGGTTGAAGGGAAAAGCCACAAAGGCTTCGGGCAGGGTGGAGGCAGGGTCAACCAGGGTGTAGTCCGTCATCAGGATATCCCCTGACTGGGCGGCCCGCGAAAGGGCACGGACCAGGGGCGAATCGCCGGAGGCGCTTTGCAGGGAGTTATCTCCCGCCTTTAGGGGCATTGCCCATGAAAACAGGACTGTGCCCTGGGGGTTTGCAAGCATAAGGCCCGAATAGCCAAGGTTTGCAGCAAGATTTGCCATAAGCCCGAAGGCTTCATCCAGCTTGGCGGGGTTCAGGCCTTCTTCGGGCGCAAAATCCTCGTGGGCAATCTGGCTTTGGGCTGTTGCCCCCTGCTGGATAACCCGCGCCAGGATTGCAAGCTCGTTTTGCTTCTGCAAAAAATAATCCGCCACCTGGAATCTCTTGAGATCGCGAACCGCCTCCAGCTTGCTGTGGGCAGAGCTTTCCAGGGCGTTTTTGGAGCGGTCGTAGGCAAGGTAGCCCGAAACCGTCATGGGTAAAAGCGAGAGCACCAGAAAGGCCAGCAAAAGCTTGCCCCTCATGCTGCGGTAAATGGGCAGCGAGCGCCTTTTTGCAGTTGCCGGGTTAGCTGCCTGCTCCATGACGGGCATTGGGGCCTTTATCTCCGGCGTTTTTACAACAGGGCCTTGTTGCGGTTTGTTCATTGCGCCTCCCAATATTGTTATGCCAAAAAAGGGCTAAAAGCTTTGGTGAATTATGATTGCCGGATCAGCAAGCATCTTTTCCATATCCAGAATTACCAGCATATCATCGGTGACACCTCTTACAAATGCTGCGCCGGACCTGGAAAGGGCCGTATCAGCGGGCGAAATCCGGGAAGGGGCCACCTGGCGGGTGACAGGAAGGTCCGAAACGGCCAAGCACAGTTCCAGCTCGTGACCAGAGGCATCATTGCCGCCTACAAGCACCACAAAATTGTGCTCCGGTTTCACCTTTGTTTCAAGCCCCATAAAGGCGGCTATGTCCATAAGGGAGACAATTCTGCCGCGGAAATTGACCACGCCCAGAATAAAGCCCGGAGTGCAAGGCACCCTTGTAAGGCCTTCAAGGGGGGCTATTTCCTTTACGCAGGTAATGGGCACGGCAAATTGCTCCTGCCCCAGGCCAAAGGCAAGAAGGCTGATGGATGCATGGTTCTTATTGCTGTCATCCAAAGTTTTGGCAAGGGCCTTTGCCCTTTGCTCCAGAATAAGCCTTTTGTCCTGCCTGCTTTCCTGGCTGTTGGCCGATGGCGTTCCGGCCTTGTTTTTTGGTTTCAAAAGGTTTGTCACAATGCCTTCCTTGTGGTGCAGGCGTCAATGAAATGCAAGAGCGTGTCTGCTGTTTCTCCGCTTGCTCCGGGTATGGGCGTCCGGGGGTTCATGGCTGCCAAAATGCCAGCGGCAAGCTTTGCGTGGCGAAGGGCAAGCTCTTTTTGATCTTCGCCTGCAAAAGCCTGCATAAGGCTCACATGGGCCATTACAAAGTCCTTGTCTGCATAAAGGGCCTGCTTGAAGCAGCGGATTGCCTCTTTGGCCCTGCCGCGCTCTGCATGAAGAAGCCCCAGGGTGAAATGGCTCTGGGGGCAGAGGGGGTTTTCCGCCAAAGCCTTTTCGCATTGCTCAAAAAGCTCCTGGGCCGGGGCCTTGTCCCAATGTGCCTGGACGGGTGCAGCAGCCTGGGGGGCAGCCTCTTTGGGGGATTGGTGATTTTGGGGCAGCCCGGCTGCAAAAGGCTTTGACGGCCTGTTGCCGGGGGCCGGGCGAGCCGGAGAAGGCCGGGAAGACTCCTTGCCGGGGCTGCTTTTTTGCAGGCTCTGCATGAAGGAGCTTTCTTTTTTGCGGTAAACCACGGCCCCTTCAAACACCTGGGGTTTGAGTCCCGGTATGACAAGGCCCGCTGATTCTGCTGCGCTTAAAAGCAGCCAGCCGTCCGGGCCAAGGCAGCGGGCAAGGCTGTCCATCACCCTGGGTTGCAGGGTGGCTGCAAAGTAGATGACCACATTGCGGCAAAGTATCAGATCCTGGGCCTGGGTTCTGCTCACCGGGCTGGGATATGTGCTTTCCATGAGGTTCAACTGGGCGAAATGAACCATGTCGCGTATGCGCGGCACAAGCAGGTGCCCGCCCTGGCCTGCCGTGAAATAGCGCCGCCTTATGTCCGGGCTGGTTTCCCTGAAGGACCATTCCCGAAACCTTCCCTGCCGGGCCAGGTTGAGAACCTTTATGTTTATGTCCGTGGCAAGAATGCTTATGTCCCAGCGGGCAATATCGGGCAGAATTTCGCAAAGAAGAATGGCAAGGGTGAACGGCTCCTCGCCGGTGGCGCAGCCCGCGCTCCAAAGTCGCAGGGTTTTTTTGTCGCGGTTTTTTTCTATTATGGCTGGCAGAATGTGCTTTTTTAAGGCCATCATCTGGCCCGTGTCCCGGAAAAAGTAGGTCTCTCCCACGGTAAGCCCGGCCATGAGGTCGTTCCAGGCGTCAGAGCTTGAGGCTGTGGAGTTTAAGCGGTTGTAAAAGGTGTCAAGCTCTTCGCAGCCTGCGCGGGCTGCCGCTTCGTAAAGCCCCTGCGCCAGTTGCCGGGTGCGGCGCTTTTCAAAACGGATTCCCGTGCGCTTTTCAATAAGGCGGGAAAAGCGCATAAAATCATCGGGCCAAAGTCTGGGCCAGGGCGCGGGATTGGCTGCGGGCACAGTCTTTATTCTCCTGATGAAAGGGCCTTGGGAAAAAATCCCTGGCTGTCAAGAACCATTACAAGGCCGTGCTCCCGGCGCATGACAGCACACACCAGGTTTGAAGGGCCGAATTTTTCCGGAGGCGGCTCAAGGCTTTCGCGCTCAACCTCCACAAGGTCTGTTGCGCTGTCGGCGATCAAGGCAAGGGTTTTTGCCCCTGTGTTGACTATGATGAGCCGGTGCTCCGGCTCAAGCTCTGCCGGGGGCCTGTTGAGAAGCACCCGCAGATCCACAACAAAAACGGTTTTGCCCTTGAGGTTGAGCGCTCCAGCCACATGGGCCGGGGCTTGGGGCACAGGGGTCAGCGCAGCCATGCGGACAACGCGCTCCACCTGGGTGAGGGGAAGGGCAAAGGCCTGGCTGTCCAGCATGAAGCACAGAAAATGGGCA
>JASEHB010000188.1:4887-5548 GCA_030018745.1 Desulfatibacillaceae bacterium
CGGGTCTGCCCTTTGGGCAGTGCTCCGGCGCAAGGAAAAAACGCTTTGCGAGCGAAGGGTCATCTTAAAATTCCTTGAAAGAGCCGTTTTGTTAAAATACGGGCCTGGCAATAGCTTTGAGCTTTTAAATTATGCGGATTGCAGACCTGCTGACAAGCTTTTGCCCCAATGGCCCAAGCTGCCTTTTGGGCTTTTTTGCCAATAAGCCTGATTGGTTTTACGGCGTTTGGCCAGCCGCAGACAAAACCGGGCACAGCCTGTTTAAAAGGCTTTTTTGCAATTTTTGCAATGTTAGCCGATTTTTCAGGAAGGATGCAACCGGCAATGCGGCAATTGTGGCTTTTCCCGGCAACTTTTGCCAAAACAGGGCAGAATCTGGTATGAGATCAATCTTGCAGCCTGGCGGACAGCCCGGAGATCTGCAACAAAGGCAAACCCAAATTGCCGTCTGGAGATTTGATGAGGCGTTTTTTTCTTGAAAATGGCTCCTTTGAAGAAGGCCGCGCCTTCATAACAGGCGATGAGGCCCGCCATATGTTAAAGGTGTTGCGGCTTGGCCCCGGCCATGAGGTGGAGCTTTTTGACGCTTGCGGCGGGCTTTTTGTTGCACGCATAGAAACTGTGGGCAGGGATTTTGTAAACCTTGTTTTGCTGCAAAAAA
>JASEHB010000189.1 GCA_030018745.1 Desulfatibacillaceae bacterium
GGGAATAAAAACCCCTCCCCCCGCTGTTTTTTAAGTTTTGCAATTACTTTAGCCTATTATGCTTCTTCGCCCCTTTTGGCCTGGGCCTGCATCAGGGCAATGTCAACAGGCCTGCTTTCCTCTCCCCAGTAAAGGGTGCGGTGGGGGAAGGGTATTTCCACGCCTTTTTTGTCAAAGGCTTTTTTCAGGCGGCGGCGGTACTCCCTGCCCAAAGCCCACTGCTGGCCGGGCCTGGTTTTCAGCCGGGCGCGGATTATAACTGCGCTGTCGCCAAATTCATGCAGCCCAAAAATTTCAAGCGGCTCGATTATATTTTGGGCAAAATCCGGGTCTGCGGCAAGCCCCTGGCCAACTTCAGCCATTATCTCCGTTACCTTATCCGTATCCTCCTTGTAGGCAACACCTATGTCAAAAACCATTGCAGACCAGGTTTTGGTCATGTTGGAAAGGCTGTTGACCTTACCGTTCTGAAAAATATGAACCGTGCCGGAGGGGTCCCGCAGGATGATTGTCCTCATCCCGATATGCTCCACAAGTCCGCCTGTGCCGTTGACCACCGCCACATCCCCCACCCGCACCTGATCTTCCACCAGCATGAAGATTCCGGAAATGACATCCCGCACAAGCTCCTGGGCGCCAAAGCCAACAGCCAGGCCAACTATGCCTGCCCCGGCTATGAGCGGGGCAATATCAACGCCGAATTTGCGCATAAGCAGCATACCAACAATGATTGCCACAACTATACGCAAAGTCTTTAAAAAGATTCTCTGAAGGGTCGCAAGGCGCTTTTCCACCTCATTGCAGTCAACATCGCAGCGGTTTTCCATGCGCTCCAGAGTTATTTTGCCCAGTTGCTTCACGGCAACATCAGAAAGACGCAGCAAAATCAGGGCCAGCACAAAAATTATTACAATTGAAGGCCCGGAAACAATGAGCCAGTCAATTGCCCTATCCACCGACCTCTCCCAGAAACTCATCTCCATCCACTGCTCCACAGCGACACCTCCTCTTGGGTCTAATCCTGCCTCAAATACGGCTTAACCGCCTGCCCTGGCTATCACATCCCGCACAGTCACCATGCCTGTCACCAGGCTTATGCCAACATCCAGGTCCGGCATGGCCTTCAAAAACTGCTTTATAATCCAGCCGCCGCTCTGATCCAGGCTGGCGTTAAGCCCGTAGCAGACAAGGGTTTTTTGGCCATCATCATGGGGAATAAGCTCCCAGCGGCAGGCCCCGCCCGCCAAAGCCCCCTTTTCGCCCTCGTTTGCCGCCTCTATAACGCCAGGCGGCATAAGCACATGGCGCATGGAGTATTTTACCTTGATGCCGGGAATATCAAGCTCGTATGAAACCAGCATTTCATTGCCGTTCTTTTCCTGTATGCGGGTTTTTTTCACGCGGGTCATGAACTTGGGGTAACTCTCATAATCCACAATGGTATCCCATATTTTTTCCCGTGGCGCATTTGCCAGGGCCATAATCGTAACCTGGGCAGGCGCGCCATCTTTTGCAGGGCAAACAAGCCCCAAAAGCCCCTTTGCCAAAAGGGGGGCAAGGGCCGCCGGATCAAGCTCGCCTGCAACAGAATCAAGCTCCACAACGCGGGAGCCAATGGGCAGGGCCATGCCCCCGGCCAGTAAAAAGAGAGGGCTGGAAAGGGTTTGAATCATAATAAAAACCTTTCTATTTGGCGGATTAACCAGGCCTTTTGTTAAGAGAAATCTGCTCCCTGTTTAGCTTGTGCTGTTACAGATGGGGAAAAGCTGATTTTTGCCTATCGCCAGATAATTCGCAGGCCCAAAAGAACCAGGGCTGCCAGAGCATTGAGGCAAAGGGCCAGAAAAAGCAGGGCGCAGGCTGTACCCAGGGATTTTCCGGCCTGGGCAAAAAAGCTGTCCGGCAGGCCCCAGGCCATGCAGAAGGCTGTTGCCAGAAAAATCAGAAGGGCAAGCATCAAAAGGCCTGCCAGGCCATTTTGTATGTCGGCAAGGCTTAAGCTTGCGGCTCCACCCCCGGCAAGCACAAGGTACAAAAAGGCCCAGAAGCGCCAGGAGGCAAGATTGTCAACGGTCAAAAAGGCCCCCAGAAACCCTGCCAGGGCTTTTGCTCCATCCCCTGCCAGTCCAAAGGCCCCGGCAGCAGTTCTAAAGGCATCCGGGCCAATTGCAAAGCCTGCAAGATGAGAAAAAGCGGTTTTCGGAAGCACAAAATATGCTGCCAGATAAATCAGGGCGGTTCCAATAAAAACAGGGCCAAGAGCAATAAAAAGGTTGCCTGCCGCCTGGAAAGGGTTTTTGGGGTTGTAGCTGTGGGTCACAAAGCCAAGCCTTTTGCCTGCCGGATCTGGATCAAAAAGGCGGATTTCTTTTATGCGGTGAAAAAAAACAAGGCACATGACAGCATGGCCGATTTCGTGCAGGCTCACCGAAAGCCAGCCCAAAAGAGCCAGGTAGGCCCGTCTTCCAAGAAGCGCGACAAGGCTTTTTTGCAGGGAGGATGCAGCCAGGTGCATGAAAAGGGCAAGAAGAAGAAAGGGGCCCAGGAGGCTCCCCATGTTGGCAATGGCCCGAAATGCCGCAGAAAGCAGAAAGGCGATTATGTTTAAAATGCCCTCGGTCATGCCTCACCATTTATCTGTTAAGCAGGGGTTTACTGCTCCAAAATGGCACAATATGTTGTTTTGTCAAGGATTTTCCTGACTGCCCATTAACAGGCGGCTCAAGAGCGGATTTTTTGCCTCCGCGTTTATGGCCTTGACAAACTTACGAGCTTTAATATATCTGTAGCGTTTTACTGGGCATCAAAGGAGTTTGTCCCAAAAGGCATTTTATTTTAAATAGTTAGCTGCTTGAGGAGTCTGTCATGGCGCTACCAAAGAGAAAAACCAGCAAATCCAGGCGCGATATGCGCCGCACCCACTGGAAGCTGGCTGCACCCAGCGTGACCAAATGCCCCGAATGCGGGGACCCCAAAATGCCGCACCGCGTATGCCCCAATTGCGGCAAATACAAGGGCCGCAGCGTTATTGAGGAAGCAGAATAGGTCAATGGCGGCCCGCATTGTTGCGGGCCGCTGACGCTCACAACCGCTCCTGCTCTTTTCGAGACTCACACTCCATAAAGCGCCCCCGTTTATTTTTGCGGCAGCACAATGCAAAGCACCGCAGGCAAGGCCAGAACAGGGGCATTCCATAGCAAAACCAACGGGAAAAGGCATGGCACAGCAAGCGGACGCACCTGTTGAGGTTCTGGACCCGGAAATGCTCGAAATGGTTTTGGAAACCGTGGAGCGCATTTCCAGGCAGCTCCTGCCAAAGGAAATCGTCCTGGCCCTGGACCGGGAGGAGCGCTTTCCCCAGGAAATCATTCGCACCCTTTTAGGGCCTGAAATCGGCCTCCAGCTTCTTTTCATTCCCACAGAATTTGGCGGCATGGGCGGAGGCACGGCAGACGGCTGCACGGTAACGCGGGCAATGGCCAGCATCTGCCTTGGGGTTTCCACAGCCTTTTTTGCCATACAGCTTGGCGCAGACCCCATTCTTGTTGCCGGAACAGATGCCCAAAAGGAAAAATGGCTGGGCAAAATAGCCGCGGGCCAGTCTCTTGTCGCCTATGCTGCAACAGAACCCCAGGCGGGCAGCAACCTTGCGGCCATAACCACAAAGGCCGAGCCGGGCAAGGATGAAAATGGGGCTGACGGATATCGCATCACCGGCAGCAAGCAGTTCATATCCACCGGCGGTTACGCAGATTTTGTAACCGTTCTTGCCAACACGCCGGAAGGCCCAAGCTTTTTTATTGTGGAAAAGGGCGCGCCCGGCTTTATGCCCGGCAAAGGCGAGGTGAAGCACGGCATAAGGGCCTCCAACACTTCACCCATTGTTTTTGACCAGGTTTTTGTGCCGGAGGAAAACCTGGTGGGTGCAGTACCCGGCCTTGGCTTGAAGCAGGCCAATGCGGTTTTCGGCAGAACCCGCCTCATGGTGGGCGCAATGGCTTTGGGCGCTTTGGATAAGGTTCTTTCCATAACCGTGCCCTATGCCCAAACACGCATACAGTTTTCCAGCCCTCTTTCCCAAAAGCAGGGCTACACCCACAAGCTTATTCTACCCAACTGGGTTGCGCGGGAAGCTGCCGCTGCGTTCATTGAGGATGTTGCCAGCCGTTTTGATGCAGGCGAAAACGACCTGGAAACCGAAGCCTCCATTGCCAAGTACTTTGCTTCCGAGGCAGCCAACAAGGCTGCGGATGACGGTATGCAGGCTCTTGGCGGCTACGGTTACATGGCAGAATACGAGGTTGAAAAAATAAAAAGGGATGTTAAGATAACCTGCATTTACGAGGGTACAAGCGAAATCCAGCAGAATATAATAGGAATGTTCCGCTGGAAAAAGAATTTCAAGACCAAGGGCGGCTTCTATAAGGATTTGGCCGCACAGATGGAAGCCCTTGATGGCCGTTATCCTTCGCTTGGGGCCGGGCATATTGCCCTTGCCGCAAGGGCCTGCGGGGTTGTCATTTCATTCATGCACGAGCACAAGCTCACAAAGCAGCAGGCAAGCCTTTTTGCAGCAGCAGACATGGTCACCCATGCGGAAGTCGGCGCAGCCCTGGCAAAAAAAGCCTTCCGGATGATGGAGGCCGGTGACGGCCAGCAGGAAATGATGGCGGATTGCTCAAGGATTTTTGCGCGGCAGGTTTGCAGCATTGTTGCAGACAGGGCTGTAAAAGCGGTTTTCGGGCCTGGCCTTATAAGCCCTGAAAAAGCCGCCTCCTTTATGGACGACATTTGCTTTTCCAGCCTCGTTGAGGCCACAACCGGGCTTTTTGCAGATATGGACTCTCTTTCCGGCAAGGTGTTTATTTAACCCATGAGCCAGGAATTTTCCCAAAAAGTTGCAGTTGTCACAGGCGGGTCCAAAGGCATAGGCCGCGCCATTGTGCTGGCCTTTGTGCAAAGGGGCGCAAGGGTATTTTTCAACCACTTTGATGCTGATGACAAAGAGGCCGCAGCAACCCAGGAGCAGGCCCAAAGCCTTGGAGGGGTTGCACAAGGCTTTAAGGTGGATGTCTCGGATTCAGGCGCTGTGGCAGACTTTTTCAAGTCTGTGCTTGAGCAGGCGGGCCGAATTGATTTTCTGGTAAACAACGCAGGAATAACCCGCGATAATTTTATTGCCCGAATGAAGGAAACAGACTGGGACTGCGTTCTCAACACCAATCTAAAAGGGGCCTTTCTGTGTCTCCAAGAGGCTTCCCGCACCTTTATGAAGCAGCGCTCCGGCGCGGTTGTGAACATTGCCTCTGTGGTGGGGGCAATGGGTAACGCGGGGCAGGCCAATTATTCCGCGGCAAAGGCAGGGCTTATGGGCCTTACCCGCTCTGCGGCAAAGGAGCTTGCCAGCAGGGGCATCCGCGTAAATGCCGTTGCCCCTGGCTTTATTGATACGGACATGACAAAAATTCTGCCCGAAAAAATCACCGAGCAGTTCATTGCCGCCACACCGGCAGGCCGCATGGGAACACCGGAAGAAGTTGCCT
>JASEHB010000190.1 GCA_030018745.1 Desulfatibacillaceae bacterium
TATAAAATAGAGGTTCAATCGCTTTTTGACACCCAGGTGGCGGCCCGTTTTCTGGGCCTGACCGAAACCGGGCTGGCTGCCGTGCTGGAAGCCCGGCTGGGTGTGCAGCTTGAAAAAAAGTTTCAGAAAGCGGACTGGACCAAGCGCCCCCTGCCGGAAAATATGCTGCGCTATGCAGTTTGCGATGCCGCCTACCTCATTCCCCTGGCCGAAGACCTTACAGCAGCTCTTGAGGAAAAGGGCCGCCTGGCATGGGTGGAGGAGGAGTGCCGTGAATTGAGCCTCGTAAGGCCTGCGGAAAAAGGCCAGGACCCTCTTTTTATCAGGTTTAAAGGGGCGGGAAGGCTCGATCCGCGCAGCCTGGCGGTTCTGGAAAGCCTGCTTGATCTGCGCCGGAAACTGGCCAAGGCGCTTGATCGCCCCCCATTCAAGGTGATTGGCAACATCCCGCTTCTGGAGCTGGCATTAAAAAAGCCAACGCGCATGGGCGAGCTGTCCAGGCTTGATTCAATCTCCACAAAGCAGGCCCGCATTTTTGGGGACAAGCTTATTGAAGGTGTCCGAAGCGCTCTTGAAACCCCTGATGAGGCCCTGCCGTCCTTCCCAAGGCAAAAAAGGCGCAAAAGCAGCCCCAGAGCGCCAGAGCGGATAACAGCATTGAAAAAGTGGCGCAATCACAAGGCAAAAAACCTTGGCCTTGACCCTGCTGTTGTGCTCACCAATGCACAGATAAAGGAGCTGGCCTCCAAAAAACGGCGCAGCCCGCAAGATTTGGAAGATGTGCCGGGGCTGCGTCTCTGGCAGCAGCAGGCCTTTGGGGATTCAATTCTGGCGGCGCTGAAAACCGTTGCCTGAATTGGGAAGGCAAAAAACAAAAGACCCGTTTGAACAGATTGCCGGGTTTGGGAATTTGTAAGGTCCAGATTTCCCTTTTCTGCCGTCTTGACCAAAACTATCAAAATCTTATCAGCGTTCATCCCCAAGCAGGGAGCGGATTGCAAGGCGCAGATCCTGCGGGTTGCAAGGATTTAGCGCCTGTTCAGAAGCACGGACAGGCGTTCCCGGCAAAAGGGGGCCAAAAACAAGGCCGTAAATCCTTTCCGCAGCCCCAAGGGTTTGCCCAAGCCTGGCCTCATCTGCATAGGGAGGCCGGACCCCAAGGGCCAGGCGCGTTTCCATATTCATCCCGGCCAAATCCGTCCTTGTCTGCCGGGCCTGTTCCAAATGCAGGCGGCACCACCGGATTATGCTTTCAAGATAAGGCCCCAAAAGGATATTTTTTGGAGCATGGGCCATAAACTCAAGGGCTTTTTGGACAAGAAGCATAAAATTGGCATCCTGCCAGTCTGCCTGCTCCAAAAAGGCCAGAAAAAAGTTTTCAGAAGCCTCTGTCCAGACAATGCCTGCCTGGCGCACAAGACAGCGCACGGCCAGGGCCTGTTTCTTTTCCCGCTTTTGCAAAAAGCCTGGAATTTGCTCCCCCAGGTCTGCGCCAGGATTTAAGCTTCTTACAAAGCGCATTGCCCCGAATGCCGGAACATCCAGCCAAAAGCAGGGCGGCCCCGCCAGCCCGTGGCAGGCAATTTTTGCCTTAACGGGCAGGGCTGCAAGAACAGCCTGCTCAAGCTTTTTTGTCTGGTTTGCAGAAAGGCCTTTTTGCGGCAGGTGCTCTTCCAGGCGCAGCAGCAGGCCTTCCCCCGGAGAAAAGAGCAGCTCCAGCAGCACCTGGCCTTCGGGCAGGTTCGGGTCCAGCAGGGCCTTTTTCAGCTCGTCAAAAGTGAATGCGCCCACAAGGGATTGGGCCTGGGCAAACAGAGCAGCATCGGCTTGCAGTTCCCCTTTGATGGCATTGATAATAATTGAGGCAAGCTTTTTCATGGCTGAAAAGTTTTGCGCTTCCGGTGGCAAATGCCGTAAAAGAAAATCTATATGCCACAAAAAAAACAGCGTGTTGGCCGGGATGGATTTGGGCTGATTTTGCATTGGTGCTTGCACCCGTGCCTGCCTCATGTTATAGAGCCTGCTAATAAAAAAGTTAAGAGCTGTTTTCAAAATCAGGTCCAAAATCAGGTTTATGGCTGCCGGAAAAACCGGCGGATCAACCATCCTTCAAGAGAAAAGGGGAAATAAGCCATGAAACAAATTCGTTTTCTTGCGGGCTTTGTTCTGGTTCTGGCGCTTTGTGTCCCTGCCCATGCAGGACAGGACTACACATGGGGCTTGGGCCTGACCATTGATTACTCAATGCGGGATATGGAGTATGGCGAGGTTACTGGAAACCTTGTCAACGCCGCTGTTGTCAATGAGTATGCCCACCGCTATTCCTTTGATGAAACCCTGCGGGAAGCATATCTCACCGGAACTTGGCGTCCCAATGAAAATTTTACTTTTGCAGCACTGATTGGCTTTTGCGAAAGCCAGTACAAGGCCCTTTACAGCGGGGCCAACGCCAATTTTGCAACTTACGAGTTTTCCAGGGGCTTTTCAGACCTGGTTTACGGCCTTAATCTCGACTATGTGGGCGAAATTTCAGGCCGCTGGTCCTGGGGCCTTGGCGCAAAGGGCCGTCTGGCCAATTACCGGGGGGGCGATTTGTCCTTGCCGCTGGCAGCCAATGTCTCCAGAAGGGATTCCCAGGTGAAGCGCTGGTCTATGGATCTTTTCCCCAGGGCAATTTACGCATTCACCGAGAATGTGGACTTCTTTGCCGGGCCAAGCTTCACCTTTGTCCGTGCCGAGCTGGACTTCATTGATTATTCCCCTGCGGGCAACGCGCAGTGGACAGTGAAAATGGAAGAGGACAGCCCTGTGGGCATCCGCGGCGGCATTCAGGCATTTTTGGGCAGCCGCCTTTTGGGCCAGCTCACAGTTAACGGGATTTCCGCCACAGGGGCAACGGCAAGCCTTTCCTACCTTTGGTAGCAGGCCTTTTGCCTGACAGCAAAAAAGCGGCGTTTGTGCTTCATCTTATATAAAACAAAAGAGGGGCCTCTTTATGAGAGGCTCCTCTTTTTGTTCTGGGCTGCCGGGAAAGGTTTTTAGGCAAGGGCAGGATAACTGCCTTCAGACCTCCATTTTTCTTGGGGCTTGACAGGGCCTGCCCGCTCAAACGATAAAGGCCTTGCATAAGGCGGCGGGTTTAAGAAAAAGAGGTGGAGAGGAAATGAAGCTGACAACAAGAACGCGTTATGGAACGCGGCTGATGATAGATATCGCAATGCACAGCGAAGACGGCCCTGTTCAGATTGAAAGCGTGGCCAGCAGGCAGGATATTTCCGTGAAGTATCTGGAAAAGCTTGCAAACACGCTCAACACGGCTGGCTTTTTGAAAAGCCGCAGGGGGCCGCGCGGCGGTCATCTGCTGGCCAGGCCCCCGGAGAAAATAACCCTGGGCGAAATTGTCCGGGTATTGGAGGGCCATCCGCTGGTTATGGATTGCGGAGGCAAGGAGTTAAATTGTCCCAGGATAGACGAATGCCTTACCCGGCGGGCCTGGGATGAGGTTACCCAGGCGGTTTATGAAAAGCTGGACTCTTACACAATTGCGGATCTGATGCGCGGCCCGGCCTGTGAATAAAACGGCAGGATAGGCTTTTTGACCCAAGACCCCGGCAAAAAGGGAGCCCAAGACTTATGCAAACAAAGCCGCAGATGGGGCCAAAAGAGGCTCTGGACAAGCTTCTTGAAGGGAATCGCTGTTTTGTGGAGGGTGCGCATACCCACACGGAAAGAACAGCGGCAGACTATCGGACTGCCCTGCTGGCAGGTCAGGAGCCTTTTGCAGCAGTGCTGGCCTGTGCCGACTCCCGCACACCGCCGGAGCATATTTTTGATGCAGGATTGGGCGAGCTTTTTGTCTGCCGCAATGCAGGCAATCTTCTCAACCTGTCAACCCTTGGGTCCATGGAGTTTGCAGTGACCCACGCAGGCTGCCCCCTGGCAATGGTGATGGGCCATTCCTCCTGCGGCGCACTCACTGCTGCGGTTGCTGCGGCCAAGGCCCCGGAAGAATATCTTTCTCATAACATTGATGAAATTGTCCGCAGGCTCTGGCCTTCCGTTCTTGCCACCAAGCCGGAAACAGACGATGAATCCCAATGGGTGGATGAGGCAGCCAAAAAGAATGTTCTGCGGATGTATGAGGAAATGATCCGCCAAAGCCCCATTATTGATGCGCGGGTGAAAAGCGGTGAAATGGCTGTGGTCGGCGCCTGGTATGACTTGTCCACCGGGATTGTGGAAGTCCTGAAATCCACTCTCTAACTGCCAGACAGTTGGGGCGGGTGCCGCCAAGCCCATTAGAATTGACCATGAGCCTGCAAATCCTGGTGGATGGCTACAACCTGATTCATGCACGGGACCTGATTTTTGACCCTGGCGATCTGGAGCAGGCCCGCAACACGCTGCTGGACTGGTGCGCTGGCTATAAAAGGGCCAAGGGCCACGCTGTAACGGTTGTGTTTGATGCCTACAAGTCAGCAGGCCTGGACTCGCGGCGGGATATGCACAAGGGAGTGAGTGTGCATTATTCGCCTTATGGCAAAAGCGCAGACGCACTGCTGGTGGAAATGGCCCAAAAGCTTGGCCCAAAGGCCGTGGTGGTGACAAACGACAGGGAGGTGGGCCAGAAGGCCCTGATGCACAATGCAGCCTGGGTGACCAGCAGCCTGTTTGCAGACCGGCTTCTGGAGGCCTGCCTTGACGGGGCAATACCCCAGGATGAGGCAGCCCTGAAGCCTTCTTCCCTGCGGGACACCCGCAAGAAGGGGCCTGGCCGCAAGCCCAAAAAGAGCCGCCGCAAGGCTTTCCGTATGCAGAGCAAGCTTTGAATATGACTTATAACCAAAGGTGTTGCGGGTGCAGGCGCAGCGCTTGCCTGATGCCTTCAGGCAAGGCCCGCAAACCGTGTAAGCAAGGAGGCGGCCTGTGCAGATAAATCGCATCTGCGTCATAGACGGGCAGGGCGGGGGCATTGGAGCCGTGGTCATAAAAAAGCTCAAGGAGGTTCTGGGCGAGTCCTGTGAAATAGTTGCCCTTGGCACAAACGCCATTGCAACAGCCCAGATGCTCAAGGCCAGGGCCAACCGGGGGGCGACCGGCGAAAACTCCATTGTGCAGACAGCGCCCACCGCAGACATCATCATAGGGCCTTTGGGCATTGTTCTGGCCCATTCCATGATGGGCGAGGTAACTCCCAAAATGGCCGAAGCTGTGAGCAAAAGCCCTGCAAAGAAGCTGCTTATCCCCCTTTCCCAGGAAAATGTTTTTGTGGTGGGTATGCCTGCCATTCCCCTGCCCAGGCTTGTTGAAATGCTTGTGGAGCTTTATATTGAAGAAAAGACGCCCCGCCAGACACCCCGGTAAATGCCGGGGCGCGGACAGGGCGGATATCTTTGACGCCGCATTTTAAGGAGAAGGCCCATGTGTGAAGCCAATGCATATTTGCTCAAGGACTCTGGCGAGGAACTGGTGATGGAGGCCGTTGACACGGT
>JASEHB010000191.1 GCA_030018745.1 Desulfatibacillaceae bacterium
AAAATCCGGCAAATTAAGGCTCTTGGAAGGCAAAAACCCATTTCCGGATTTTTGTAGCCCAACAACAAGCCGGTTTCATTTTTTTCCTTAACACCCTTGCCGTCCGGCGTGTGGTTTTGTTGGACTACGAAATCCCGGAAAAGCGCAATGGGTTACAAAAATCCAAAGGGCCGGTATTTCTATCCCAACCTACGCGCCGCTTTTTTAAAAAAGCATTTCCTTTAGCTGCAAAAGCCCTTCGATGTGCCAGTCTGCTGCCAGTTGGGGGTTATTGTAGCTGACAAAGGGAACCTTTGCTGCAATGGCGGCCTTTTCGTCAACTTGGGTATCTCCTATGTAAATTGCCTCATCAGGTTTTAAGCCAAAGGCATTTAAAATTTTTAAAAGCTGCTCTGCATCGGGCTTTGGCTTTTTAACATCCAGGGCAGTTACAACCATTTCGAAAAACTCTGCAATTCCGTGCTGCTCAAGCACCCAATTCATTGTGTTGGTGCGGTTTGTGGCAACCGCGGCCCGCTTTTTGGCCTGCTGCAAAAGGCCAAGAAGCTCCTTGAGGTGCGGCTCCATTACCATGAGTTTAATGAATGGAAAATAGCCAAGCTCCTTGCGGAGGGCATGGGCCTTCTGCTGCTGGGCCGGGTCAGGAAAAAGGCGTTCAATAACCTGATGTACTGTTGCCATGTGGGCAAAGGCAAACTGCTCGTCTGTGAGGGGCGGCTTGCCAAGGTTTGTCAGAATGCGGTTGTAATACTCCCGGTTTGCTTTGGCCGAGTCGAACATCACTCCATCGCAGTCAAAAATCACGGCCTTTGGGGCCAATATCCTGTTTTTTATCATTGCCTGTTGTTTCCCAGGTTAAGGAGCGCCTGTGCCTGAAGATGGAGGCGGAGCGGCAATGTACCCGTGTACATTGATGGACAACTCCTTGCGCCTGGGGTGATCCGTTGAAAGATAGATGGTCCCGTAATAGCTGCCAGCGTGCCGCTGCCGGTTTTCCACAACAAGCCTGTAAACAGTCTCTCCGCCTTTTTCATCCTTTTCCAGGCTGTGGACAAAGGGGGCGTTATCGCCCCTGGGGACCTGCCAGGCGGCGACAATGTTGAAATGATTGGCCTCCGAAGGGATGATGACAACCACCTGATCCGCCCGGAAATCTTCAACAGAAGCAGAAAGCCTGACAAGTTTGGGGGTTATGGAGGCAAATGCCTCCACCGGGCCGCCAAGAGTAATAGTAATGCGCCGGTTTTCCGGATCATTGGTAAAAACTATGACCTTCTGGTTGACATCTCTGCCGCCATAGCCATCCGTACTCAATACAATGCTTATTTTTCCCTCGCCACCGGCAGGGATGTTCCTCGTAAAAGAGGAAGCCGTGCAGCCTCAACCCGTGTTGATTCGCTCAATAATAAGTTCCGCATCCCCCTTGTTGCGGATTATAAAGGTGTGCTCCACCTTTTCGCCTTCAAAAACCTTTTCAAAGGCATAATTATTTGAATCCATGACAGCAAGGGGCTGGCCGCCCTGGACGGCTGGACGGCCCTCATCGGCCAGGGCAGGGCCGCCCGAATTCATAAGGGCAAGGCCCGAAAAAAGAACGGCCAAAAAAACCAAAACCTTGAAGCGCATTTTCGTCACCTTGTATGTGCAGGTCCATTCTGCTTGAAGGATGACAGCCCCATTCTCTGCCACTGGTTAAAGGTCTGCACTGGCCTTTAAAAGTCAAGCTCCTGGTTAGGAAATTATATCCATTGAAATGTCAACGCTTCTGGCGGAATGGGTGAGCGCGCCTGCGGATATTATATCCACCCCTATTTCTGCCAGCCGGGCAATGCTTTCAAGATTCACTCCGCCGGAGACTTCCAGAAGTGCCTTGCCCGCATTTATTTCAACAGCCTTTTTCATCTGCTCGCCGCTCATGTTGTCCAGCATTATCACATCCGCCCCAGCTTCAAGTGCCTGCTTCATTTGGGTGAGGTTTTCCACCTCCACCTCTATTTTAACAAGATGATGCGCCCTTTGCCTTGCCTTTTCAACAGCCTGGGCAATGCTCTCGCAGGCTGCAATGTGGTTGTCCTTAATGAGCACGCCGTCATAAAGGCCAAAGCGGTGGTTAAAGGCACCTCCCACCCTTACAGCGTATTTTTCCAGCACCCGCCAGCCGGGGGTTGTTTTACGGGTGTCCACAAGCCTTGCCTTGCTGCTGCCCATTGCAGATACAAAGGCATCAACATGGGTGGCAATGCCGCAAAGCCGCTGAAGAAAGTTCAAGGCCGTGCGCTCTGCTGCAAGCAGGGAGCACACCCTGCCTTCCACAACCGCAAGCTTTTGGCCCGGCTCGACAAAATCGCCGTCCTTTGCGCAGGCAAAATAGCGTATATTTCTGTCAACCCGGTTGAAAACCTCGCCGCACACGGCAAGCCCCGCCACCTTTAATGGCTCGCGGGCCAGAATTATGGCAGACCCCATCTGTTCAGGGCTTATTATTGCATCTGTGGTTATGTCGCCCGAACCGATGTCCTCCTCCAGGGCAAGATTAATGAGCCGGGCCACCTGGCTGCATTTTGCAATGTCAGAATCGTGCATTTTCTCCTCCAACAATTGTTGCCCTGTGTTTTTTTGCCTTTGCTGCCTTTTACGAGCCTGCAATCTCCTTTATGCGCGCCTGGGTTGCAACAAGGCTGGCGCGTTTTTCGGAAAGTTCCCCCTGCTGGGCCGAGACCTTTTCCACAATATCCTGCGGAGCCTTGTCCATGAAGGCCTTGTTGTTTATCTTGGCGTTGAGCTTTTCAAGCTCCTTGTCCAGCTTGGCTATCTGGCTGTCCAGCCGGGCAATTTCCTGGTTGAGATCAATAACCCCTTCCAGCAGCACAAAAACCCCCATGCCTGCAACCAGGGCTGTGGCAGCTCCCTTGGGCCTGGGCGCAGCGGTTTGGATATCAAGCTTTCCTATTTTGGCAAGGTTGCAGATTATGTCCTGATAGGGGGCAATCCGCTCTCCTGCTGATTCATCGGGCAGGGAGATGAGAACCGTGAGGGCCTGCTTTGGGGCGACATTCATTTCGCTGCGGATGTTCCGTACAGCCGTGATGATTTCCATCACCAGATTCATCTGCTCGATGGCAGAAGCATCGTCCCAGTCCCCTGGGGGAAAAGTTTCCAGCATGATGGAGCTTTTTGCGCCGGGCAGCTTCTGGTAGATTTCCTCGGTGACAAAGGGAATAAAGGGGTGAAGCAGAATAAGGGTTTCGGAAAGAACCTTGTGGAGAACAGCCTTTGTGGGGGCCGGGTCTGCCCCTCCATCGCCGTAAAGCACGGGCTTTATGGCCTCAAGGTACCAGTCGCAGACCTCGCGCCAGGTGAACTGGTAAAGGGCGCTGGCCGCCTCATTGAAGCGGTATGCCTCTATTTCCTTTGCCACGGTCTGGGCTGTGCGGGCAAGGCGGGCCAATATCCACCTATCGGGCAGAAAGTCTGATTTTGGTGCATCCTTGGCCGGATCAAAGCCCTCCAGAAGGGGCAGGGAGAAGCGGGCTGCGTTCCAGAGCTTGTTGATGAAGTGGCGGTAGCCCTCAATGCGCTCCATGGAGAGCTTTATATCCCGGCCCTGGGCTGCAAAGGCGGCAAGGGTGAAGCGGAAGGCATCGCAGCCAAGCTTGTCAATGACCTCCAGCGGGTCAATGACATTGCCGGTGGACTTGCTCATCTTCTTGCCGTGCTCGTCCCTCACTAGGGCATGGATGTAAACATCCTTGAAAGGCACCTCATCCATGAAGTGAATGCCCATCATCATCATGCGGGCCACCCAGAAAAAGAGGATGTCAAAGGCAGTCACCAGAACGCTTGTGGGGTAGAAGGTTTTTAACAGCTCCGTGTTTTGAGGCCAGCCCATTGTGGAGAAGGGCCACAGGGCGCTGGAAAACCAGGTGTCTAACACATCGGTTTCCTGGGCAAGTTTTTTGCTGCCGCACTTTGTGCAGACCGTGGGGTCTTCGATGGCCACAATCATCTGGCCGCAGTCCTCGCAGAGCCAGGCGGGAATGCGGTGCCCCCACCAGATCTGGCGGGATATGCACCAGTCCCGGATATTGTTCATCCATTCAAAATAGGTTTTTGCCCAGGATTCGGGGACAATTTTGGTCTGCCCGCTTTCCACGGCTGCTATGGCCTTTTCCGCCAGGGGCTTAACCCTTACAAACCACTGCTTGGAAAGGTTTGGCTCAACCGTGTCCTTGCAGCGGTAGCAATGGCCCACCGCATGGTTGTGTGGGGTTATTTTCTCCAGCAGGCCCAGTTGTTTCAAATCCTCAACAATGGCCTTGCGGGCTGCAAAGCGGTCTAATCCCGCGTATTTGCCCGCATCTCCGGTCATAAGGCCGTCATCGCCTATCACCTTTGGAGCCGCCAGCTTGTGGCGCAGGCCAAGCTCAAAGTCGTTGGGGTCGTGGGCAGGTGTAACCTTTAGCGCACCCGTGCCGAACTGCTGGTCAACATAAGGGTCTGCAATGACAGGTATTTCACGGTTCATCAGGGGCAGAACAAGGTTTGTGCCAATGCTGCCTTCATAGCGCTCATCCTTGGGGTTAACGGCCACGGCTGTGTCGCCAAGCATGGTTTCAGGCCTTGTGGTGGCCACAACCAGGCCAGGCCCGCCGTCAGCAGCAGGGTAGCGGATTGCATAAAGGTTGCCGGCTGTGTCCTCGTGCTCCACCTCCAGGTCTGCAAGGGCGGTGCGGCAGCGGGGGCACCAGTTTATAATGTAATCCCCCCGGTAGATGAGGCCCTGGTCGTAAAGCTTAACAAACACGGCGCGCACGGCATCGGAAAGGCCCGCATCCATGGTGAAGCGCTCGCGCTCCCAGTCGCACGAGGCGCCAAGGCGCTTTAACTGGTTTATGATTGCCCCGCCGTACTGCTTGCGCCACTCCCACACCCTTTCTATAAAGGCGTCCCGGCCAAGCTCGTGGCGGTTGGTTCCTTCCTGGGCGAGCTTGCGCTCCACAACATTCTGGGTGGCAATGCCTGCATGGTCGGTTCCGGGCATCCAAAGAACATTGTGGCCGGTAAGCTTCTTGTAGCGGCAGAGTATGTCCTGAAGGGTGTTGTTAAGGGCATGGCCCATGTGCAGCACGCCGGTGACATTGGGCGGCGGAATGACTATGGAATAGGCTGGCTTATCGCTTGTTTCCTGTGCCCTGAAAAGGCCCTGCTCCTCCCAGAAGGCATAAACCCGTTTTTCCACATCACCTGGTTCGTAGGCTTTATTAAGGGTGTTCTCACTCATTATCCGGCTCCAGAATATCGGGCTAAAAAATTAGTTGGGGCAAAAAAAGCGCCCTGTAAGAGAAAAGCATTTTGGCGCAGGCATAAAACGAAAAAAACCCCGCTTTTTGGCGGGGGGGAATAAAAACCAAAAATGGCAAGGGCCTATTTTTTGCTGATGAGGCTTTTCAACTCCATCTCC
>JASEHB010000192.1 GCA_030018745.1 Desulfatibacillaceae bacterium
AAAAGTTTCCCTCCTGCATATTATCTTTCAGGCTTTGCAATTATTCCCCCTCCAGGCGCGTGGCTCCGCTCCAGCGCACGATCTGTTGGTTCACCCCGGATTTTTTGGCTGTTTTGGCCAGTTTTTCCATAAGGGCCTTTTCCAGAAGCTCCTCTTTTTCGTATTCCCAAATCTGGCCAAGGCGCAGGTATTTGTCTTTGCAAAGGTTGTTAAAGGCGCAAAGATCCCATCTTTCCACAGCGTTGTTAAGGTTTTTGGCAATGAAGCCGCCAATGTCTGCAATGTTTTGCTGGCTGTCTGTGGCCCCTGGAATTATGGGGGTGCGAATCCACATTTTTTTGCCGGTTTTCTTCGCGTGATCTGCGGCCCTTATGCAGGAGGCCAGGATTTTCTCGTTGCCATGCCCGGTGAATTCCCTGTGAAGCTTTTCATCCATTATCTTGATGTCAAAAAGAATGTGATCCGCCTGCTCAAGCAGCAGGTCAAGCTCCTTTGGGCCGCACTGGCCGCAGGTATCTACGGCTGTGGAAATGCCCCTCTGCCTGCACTCCTTTAAAAACGCGGCGGCAAAGGGGGCCTGCATGGTCGGCTCTCCGCCGGAAACGGTTATGCCTCCGCCGGACTGATCAAAATACACCTTGTCCTTTGCAGCCTCGTCTGCAAGGGCGCCTGCCTCCCACTGCTGGCCCAGCATCTCCATTGCAGTTGCCGGGCATTCGTCAACGCAGGCTCCGCAGGCCTTGCAGGCAGCCCGGTCTATATCCATGCCTTTTGGGCCTAAACCCAATGCGCTGTTGGGGCAGACGGCAATGCAGGATTTGCAGCCTATGCAGCGGGATTCCGCCCATTGAATCTGTGGCTTTGGCGAAATGCTCTCCGGGTTGTGGCACCAGAGGCATTTGAGCGTGCAGCCCTTGAAAAAGATTGTGGTCCTTATGCCCGGCCCGTCCTCGGTGGACATCCGCAGTATTTCAAGAATGGTTCCGGTGTCTTGCTTTGTCATGCAAACCTTTTATGGCAAGCCGCTAAATCCGGCTGTGGCTTATTCTTGCTATCACCTCGTCCTGCAATTCCTTGCCTATGCTTGTGAAATATGCGTTGTAGCCTGTCACGCGCACAAGAAGATGCCGGTAGTCCGTGGGGTTTTTCTGTGCGTCCTTTAGCATATCGGCATCGAGCATATTCACCTGAAGGGCTGTGCCGCCGCTTTGGGCGTAGCTTTTCAGGTATGCCGTGAACTTGGCCCTGTGCTCCGGGTCTGCCAAAAGCGCGGGGTTGAATGTTATGGTGTGGCTTGCGCCGTTTGGCAGGCTGTTGCAAAAGCCCTTGTAGTCCCCCTTTTTGGCGGAAAAGCCGCCAAGGGCCTTGCCAACGGAGTTGGTGTTGGCTGTGGGGCCTTTGGTGTCCATTCCGTTGACCGGGCAGATGGCGTTGCTCAAGAACTGGCCCTTGGGCCTGCCGTCCGGGCTGGCGGGCAGAATGTAGCCGTCCCCCACCCAGTAGTTCCACGAGAGCATTCCCGGCCTCACCCTGCGCTTTGTGGATGGCACCGTGTGCTTCCACGCCTCGCCTGTCCAAAGCTCCATCACTGCGATGGCCATTGCATCCGCCTCGTCATCATCCCTGCCGTATTTGGGGGCCTTGAACTTTGCCCTGGCCTGAAGAACCTCGTGGCCATCCCAGTTGTTTTTGAGGGCTGTTATAAGCTCGTCCATGGTGCAGGCCTGTGTGTCATAAACAAGGTGCTTTACAGCCAGAAGCGAATCAACCGTTGTGGCGTAGGTGACGGCCTCCAGGGTTACAAGGCTGATTTGGGCCGCGCCCTGGGTCACATCCTGGGCTTTTTGCGCGCAGCCTTTAACAAGGCAGGAAAGATAGGGCGTGGGATGAAAGTCCTTGCGCACGGACTCGCTCATCTCGTAGATTTCAACGCATTTTTTCACAATGAAGCGCATCTGGATTTCAAAGGCCTTCCAGAACTGCTCCCATTTGGCAAATGTGCGCGGATCGCCTGTATTGGGGCCTTCCTGCACAAGCGGATAGACCTTGCCCATTATGGGGTCTTTGTAAGGGGCAAGCGCCCTGCCCGAACCAAGCACAAGCTCCACGGCCTTTAAAAGGTTGAGGTTCATGTCAACCGTGCCGGAGCGGTCGTTGCCCGCCATGGTGTTTTCCATGCAGCCAACAGGCGCATAGTCGTGGACATTGCTCTCGTTTATAAACTCCTCAAGGCCCGCCATTTTGGCCTCGCGCAGCATTCCGGCCATTGCCCTTTCATCAAAGTTGAGCAGAAAAGGCGCGCCCTGGCTGTTGGCTATCATGTCAACAACCTTGTCCAGCAAGGGTTCGGGCGTGTTGGCATGAAGCCTTACATTGGGCTTTGGCTCCAGAATGGGGGTCATCTCGTCAATGACCTCCAAAAAGGCCCAGGTGAGGTCGTTTGTCGTGTCGCGCCCCCCCGGCCCCATTCCCGAAAGGGTTATAAGCTGGCCGAAACCCGCTGTTATGCCCTGGTTGCCGCCCGTGCGAATCATGGCGTCATAGGCTGTGTTGCAGTGAATCCAGAAGCATTTTAAAATCTCCTTGCCCCACTCCCTGTCCATTCCGTGGGCCAGGCTATGCTCCCAAAAGGGCAGAAGGTACTGGTCAATCCTGCCAAAGGAAACCCCAGGACCCGGATAATTTTCATCGGAAAGAACAAGCATGTGGGTCATCCACAGGGCCTGGACAGCCTCCCAGAAATCCTTTGGGGCAAGCCAGGGCACGCTGGAGCAGTTTTGCGCCATTTTCATCAGCTCGGCGCGGCGGGCTTGGCCCTTCTCGCCCTTTGCAAGTTCCAGGGCATGGCCCACGAATTTTTTGGCCAGGTCTCTGGGCATGGTGGCGGCAATCATCATGGCCCGGAGCTGCGCGCCTTTTGGCCCGTACTTTTCCAGACGGCCCAAAGCCTCGTAGCGTGCCTTCAAATCATCGTATATGCCTTTAAAGCCTTTGGTCAGCACACTTGCATAATCAGGAATAAGATGCCCCGAAGTGGCGCCTGCATTGCCGTAGCCCGTATCGTGAAAGCGTTTCACTGCCTTTCGCGCGCCCTTGGGGCCGGAAAGGCGCGAATTTCTTTTGCGGGCCTGGCCTTTATCCAGGCAGCGGGAGGCCTGTATGTTGAAGCGCGCCCCGCAAAGCAGGTCTCCGGGCAGAATCTCCACAGGCATATAATGCACCATGACCTCGCGGACAAACCAGGCCCTGCGCTCCGGCAGACGCCATTTCCAGAACTCCGGCGGCAGGGCCACGGGCCGGGCAGCCTGGGGAAAGCTGGAGCAAAAGGTCTGCATGAAGGCGTACATTTCAGGAACAATGTAGAAATCCGCCTCGTTGAAGACCACATCCCAGGGCGCACCCGTTGTCCAGGCCTTAAACTCGTTGTTCCAGGGCCGCTCCACTCCGGCAAAGTAGTAATCGCGCAGCCATTGAATGCGGGGGGAAAGCTCCTTGGGCTGCTTTATCTCAAAACGGGTTTTTGAGGCCAGGGAAGTTGCCATGACTTTTTGCTCCCAAATATAATGATTGATTCCGTGCCTTTTTAAAAAAGGCTTGCCACGATGATACGCGGCTGTCAACAAAAGCCGGGGCATTTTTTCATTATAATTCTTTTAGGGGGCCTTTGCCAAAAAACTTTTACAATCCTTTTATGTGTAGTATGCCGATACAGGCAGGTGAAGACATTGCAAACAAAACCGCTTCGGCTTTGCCGGGCGCTTTTTTAAGGAGACAAAAGGCAAATGGAGCAGGAAAAACAGACAGACAGGCCGGGGCCGTTAAGCGGCGTTGTGGTGGTGGAATACGGGGTTTTTCATGCAGGGCCGGGAGCTTCGGCCATTCTTGGGGACCTGGGCGCAACGGTAATAAAAATTGAGGAGGGCAAGGGCGACCCGGAAAGGTTCTGGACAGTTGTTGCAGGCATAAGCATTGCCGGGAAAAACGGCGAAAGCTTCATGTTCGATGTCAGTAACCGCAACAAGCAGGGCCTTTGCCTGGACATAAAAAGCAAAAAGGGCCAGGAAATTTTTGAAAGGCTCATAAAAAAGGCCGATGTTTTTCTCACCAACCTGCGAAAAAGCACCAAGGCCAAAATGGGTCTGGATTATGATTCCATAAAGGCCATAAACCCGAAAATCATCCACGCCAATGTTTCGGGCTACGGCTCGGAAGGCCCCAATGCGGACATGGGCGCCTTTGACCCCATGGGCCAGGCCCGCAGCGGAATGATGTTTCTGCACGACCAGCAGGAGCCTTCGCTAATTCATCTTGCAATTCTGGATCAGGCAACAGCCATTGCAGCCAGCCATGCGGTAATCACCGCCCTGTTTTACCGCGAGCGCCACGGGGTGGGCCAGCAGGTTCACACAAGCCTGTTTTCCACCGGCCTTTGGCTTCTTTACTGCAACATGGTCATGACAAGCCTGCTCAAGGTTGACCCAAGCTTCAAGTGGGAGCGCCATGACGCCTCGCCCCTGCGCAACAGCTTTCTGTGCAAGGACAACAAGTGGATTTTGGGCGTTCACCACCCGGACAGCAAGTACTGGCCCAATTTCTGCAAAGCCACAGGACAGGAATCGCTTATGGACGACCCCCGCTATGCAAGCGCCAAGGGCCGCCACGAGCACAGGCGCGAGCTTGTGGAGCATTTTGACAGGATTCTGGCCACAAAAAACCGGGATGAGTGGATGGAGATATTCTCGGCCCACGGGCTTATGTTCAGCCCTGTTCAGCGCATGGAGGATGTTCTTAACGACCCCCAGGCATTGGCCAACAACTTCGTGGTCAACTTTGATCACCCGGTTTTGGGCACGGTCAAGATTCCCGGCTACCCCATAGAGTTTTCAGAGTGCAGGGCAGGCACTTCATCCATAGCCCCGCGCATTGGCGAGCATTCCGCCCAGGTGCTGTCAAGCCTTGGTTACAGCAGGGAAGAAATTGACGCCCTGTTAAATGAAGGCGTTGTTAGCCAGCACGAAAAAAAGGATAATCAGGCCAAAGAATAAAGCCCGTGAAAAAAAATGGGGAAAGGCCCCTTTTGGCCTTCAGGTCTTTGCATTTGGGGCAAAATCCTGATATTATGAAAGTTTGGAAGCAGCCTGCCATATTATGATTTGACGGTAAAAATTCTTTAAATTGCGCTTTGGCGCTGTTCATAGGCTGGGGGCTAAAAAAAACAGCGGGCTTTTTGTTTTTTTTCTGCATGGGCAAGGGCAAATGGCAGATTCCAGGGACATAGTGCTCGATGACGAGGCCGAGGCCCTTTTCCGGGACCTTGGGGGCATGGACGGCTCTTCGGGCCGCACCAGCGGCGGGCCGGATCTGTCCCAGACCCTCCACGACCAGGAAAAAGCCAAGGATGTGTGGCGCGTTGTTTTGGGTGATGCCCTTTACGAGCTTGGCCGCTTTC
>JASEHB010000193.1 GCA_030018745.1 Desulfatibacillaceae bacterium
GACCGAAATTCCGATGCGCAGCGCAACACAGCCAGCGTTTTCCTGGGGCCGCCCCGTATTACTTGGCGATCATGGCCCTCATCATATCCCCGGCATTTTCAGCATGATCAGCAATGGAGCCTATCTTTTCCACCAGCATAACCAGGTGAAACACGGTAACGCCGTCTGTTATGGTGGAAAAAATCTCCCGGTTCAAAAGGTCTTCCAGCTTGTCGGCCTCGTGCTCCTTCTGCCTTAAGTTGCGGATTATCTCCTTCACCTTCACCCGCTGGGCCTCGGCAAAGGTTTCAAAGTAAATCTTGGCCTGCTCCACCATTACAGAGAGGTCCTCAATGGGGTCAATCACAGCATCAATGAGGAGCAGAAAGTTTTTTTGCAGCTCAACAGGTATGCACGGCTGGGGGCGGAAGGAAAGCCATTCCAGGGTGTCCTTTACAGAATCAAGGACATGATCCTGCTCGCGCAGGTACCTGAAAAGCTGGAATTTTTCCACAGGCAGGAGGGTTCCCTTGGGCAGATGCCCGCGGATGCGGCGTTTTATGGCGTCAGCCTCGTTTTCAAGGATGTGGACCTGCTTTCTAAACTCCTCGAAATTGAGGCATTGCTCTGCAACAAAGCATTCTGTGGCCTGCTCAAAAGCCCAGGCGCATTCCTTGACTTTAAGGGCGTGCTCCAAAAGCCCGTCAAAAGGGGATGTTATAAAGAGCTTTGCAAAGGGAATACGCATTCAAGGCCTCCTGCGTTTAAATAAAAGGTGCAACAAACTGTGCGCTGGTTTTTTTAAAAGCCCTTTCAAGCTTTTTGAAGCTGCCCTTGGTCTGCAACTGGTTTTGCTTTTTAACCATTGAGGATTATTGCCCATATTAAAAAATAGCGTAAAGGATTTTAAAAATCAACAAGCTGGTGAGCGCGGCAGCCGGAACCGTGAGCACCCAGTACACGGCAATTCTCACAACAACCATAAGGTTGACGGCCTCAAGCCCCCTGGCAAGGCCAACGCCAAGCACGCCGCCCACAGCCGCATGGGTGGTGGAGACAGGAAGCCCCATTTTGGATGCGGCAAGCACTGTTGTGGCTGCGGCAAAATCAACACAAAAGCCGCGGGTGTTGGAAAGGGTGGTTATTCTGCGGCCAATGGTGTCCATCACGCGGTATCCGGCCATTGCAACGCCTGTTGCTATGCCCACGCCGCCAAAAACAAGCAGAAAGGCCGGAACCGGCACCTGGCTGCCCACAGAGCCGGTTTTTACCAGAAAATAGATGACAGCCAGCGGGCCTATGGCGTTTGCCACATCGTTTGCGCCCTGGGCCAGGGCCACATAGCAGGAAGTTCCTATCTGAATTCGGCGGAAAACCTCTTCCGCGCCCTTTGGGTGATCCGGCGAAATGAAGCGGGCCAGAAGATTGCGGCCTGCCAAGCCCACCAGCACGGCTATGACCACTGCGCCGAGAATGGCAATGGGAGGCTCCACCTTGAAGGTGCTGCCAAGCGGTGTTTTCCACAAGAAGGAGAGGGCCACCACAAAAACCGCAATGCCTATGAATACCGGCGAAAGGGTTATGGCCCGCAAAAAGGATGACCGGTGGGAAATGATAAGGGCCACGATTATCTTGAACATGACATAGGCGATGACCAGGGCAAAGACAGGGGAGATGACCCAGCTTGCCGCCACCTGGCCCAGGCCTTTCCAGTTGATAACGGAAAAGCCGCCTGCGGAAATGCCATAGCCTATCATTGCGCCCACAATGGAGTGGGTTGTGGAAACGGGCAGGGACTTCCAGGTGGCGAAGCTAACCCACAGGGCGGCGGCAAGAATTGCGGAAAAGGCCCCCAGCATGGCCAGGTCCGGGTTTTCCATAACTTCAGGGGATACAATTCCGCTGCGGATGGTCTCCGTAACATGTGCGCCGATGAAGGTTGCGCCCACAATGTTGAGGATGCCTGCAATGAAAACGGCCTGCCGCAGGGTTATGGCCTTGGCGCCAACCGCCGAGGCCATGGAATTGGCCACATCGTTGGCCCCTATGTTCCAGGCCATGTAAAAGCCCACCACATAACCGGCTACAAGTATGGCAAGCTCAAGGGACATGGGCCTCCGGCAGCAATTGTTTGCTTTTGGTTATGTTCGCGTTAGCAAACTGTTAGCGCAATTTGCCGCTATAGGGGCCTTTTGTCAACCAGCCAGGGGCAACAAAAGTATAAGCTTTTGCAATTAAAGATTATATTTTTCTTGGCCTTTTTTTGCGGCAGATGGCAGAATAAGGGGCAGCAAAGGCATTTTTAGGCAAGGGGCTTGCCCGCGCTTTTTTTCGGGATGGAAATCCTTAAAAAGCGGCGGATATTTTCAGGCTTTGTTTGAGCGAATTGAAAAAAATTAAAAATTTGTTTTGCGGGAAGGGCTTTTTGTAAAAACCTCCTCCGCGCCTTGCCTCAAAAGGCTTTGGTCTTGCAACTTGTTCCTTTAATACCAAGTTGCAGCCAATGAGGTAAGATTACAACTTGCACAGCAGCCGTCAGTATCGCTTTAGGCTTGGAACCCATTCTTCAGGCCGTCATGCCCGCGAAGGCGGGCATCCAGAATAAAGTTGGTCTGTTATCCTTATTGAAACAAAGCTAAACCTTGCGACTGCACCTTTCATGGATTTTAAGCTAAACAGCGGCAAAGGCTTCGATACCGGCACATGGCCTTAAATGACAGCAAACTTACTCCACTGATTGCAACTTGTTCCTTTAAGAGATTTTTTAATGGACGGGCCGGTGAAAATACCCATTGACGGGGTGCTGGATCTGCACAGCTTTTTGCCGTCTGAGGCAGCAGCCGTGGTGGGGGATTACATTGAGGCCTGCCTGGAAAAGGGCATTTACTCGCTGCGGATAATCCACGGCAAGGGCATTGGCAACCTGCGGCGCACGGTTCATGCGGCCCTTGACAAAAACCCGGCTGTTGCCTCCTTTGAGCTGGCAGACCCCTTTGCAGGCGGCTGGGGCGCAACCCTGGCGGTTCTGAAAAGGCCGGGCATCGGTCAAAAAGGGCAAAAGATAAATGGCTGATGATGCAGCCGCAATCCGGCAGCTTATGGATGATTTTGCCGCAAATTCATGTGCCAAGGCCAACAGAAAGATGGCAGATGATGTCTGAAACAGCCTCCACAATCCGGCAGGCCATGGGTGATTTTGCCAAAGATTTTGGCGTCAAGGCCCATGACAGAATGTTTGAGGCGCTTGCCGACTATGCGGCCCTGCTGGTGCAATGGAACGCTGTTCACAACCTGACCTCAGTGACCAGCACGGAAAAGGTGGCTGTGCGCCATTTTCTTGACAGCATGGCCCCTCTTCTTGTGCTGCCCCCAGGCCCTGCCCGCATTCTGGATGTTGGGACGGGAGCAGGCTTTCCAGGCCTTGTGCTGGCCCTTTGCAGGCCCGATATTTTTGTGGTTGCAGCAGATGCCACAGCCAAGAAGGTGAGCTTCTGCAAGACCGTTATCGCCCGGCTTGGGCTTGAAAACGCCCGCGCCGTGCAGGCAAGGCTTGGCAGCAGGGCTGCAATAAAGGCTGTTGGCAGCGGTTTTGATGCGGCTGTCTCGCGGGCAGCCATGGATGCGCCCCTGCTTGTGAAAATAGCAAAGCCGCACCTTAAAGAGGGCGGCCTTGTTCTTGCCATGAAGGGCGAAAGCGTTGCAGATGACAGACAGGCCCTTTTGGAGATGTTCCAAAACCCCGGCCTGGAGAGGGACAAAAGCCCCAGCTTGCAGATGCCTCAAAACCCCGGCCCGGATACTCCCGCCATCGAAATTTCCGAAAAATCCTACACCCTGCCCGGCCTTGATAAAGCCCGCTGGCTGCTTGTGGTAAAGCTTGGGGAATAGGCGGACAAAACCCTTGAAGATTCCGCCCGCAAATAGATGAGGGAATTCTTCCCAAGGCGCCTTTTACCTACCGGTAATCCCTGAAATCAATCTTGAGCTGTTTTGTCTTGTAGCCCATCTGGCGGGCCGTGATGGAGAGAAGCCCGGCGGCCTGGGCCATGTTGCCGCGGGTGCTTTTGAGGGCGTCAACTATCATGTCCCGCTCAAGGCGGGCCACCGCACCTTCCAGGGAAAGGCGCGGCACGGTGTCCGACTCCCCGGCGGTTTGCAGGGTGGCAGGCAGGTGGTGGGAGCCGATGACCCCGCCATCGCAGAGCAGAACCGCCCGCTCTATGCAGTTTTCCAGCTCGCGAACATTGCCCGGCCAGTGGTACTGCATCATGGTGTCTATGGCAGGGGTGGAAAAGCGGCGGATATCCTTTTTGTTCTCCTTTGAATAGCGCTCCAGAAAATGGTCTGCCAGAAGCAGGATATCGGTCTTTCTCTGGCGCAGGGCAGGCATGTAAATGGGAAAAACATTGAGCCGGTAGTAGAGGTCTTCGCGGAAAGCGCCTTCCTCCACAGCCTTTTCCAAATCCCGGTTGGTGGCTGCGATGATTCTCACATCCGCCTTTATGGTGGATGAGCCGCCCACCCTTTCAAACTCCCTTTCCTGAAGCACCCGCAAAAGGTTTGACTGGACATCCAGGGAGATGGACCCGATTTCATCAAGAAAGATCGTGCCTTTGTCCGCCTGCTCGAACTTGCCTGCCTTCTGGCGCAAAGCCCCGGTGAATGCGCCTTTTTCGTGGCCGAAAAGCTCGCTCTCAATAAGCGTTGCAGGCAGGGCCGCGCAGTTTACCTTCACAAAAGGCCCCTTGGCCCTTTCGCTGTTGAAGTGGATGGCGCTTGCGGCAAGCTCCTTGCCGGTGCCGGATTCTCCCCGTATGAGCACGGTGGCCGAGCTTTTGCACACCTGGCTGATCATCTGGAACACTTCGCGCATCTTGTTGGAGCTGCCCACAAGGTTGCTTATGGAGTAGCGGTCCTTCAACTGCTCCTTGAGGCGGCGGCTTTCCTCCTGGCGGGCCTCCTTTTCCCATTGCAGGGCCTCGATGTGGGCCACAAGGCGGGAAACCATTGCCGCAATGACGGTGAGCATTTGCAGGGCGCGGTCCAGGTCGAAGTCCGGCTCGTATGGCCTTTCCACGGAAAGAGCGCCAATGGCCTTGGCCCCCCGCAAAATGGGCGCGCACAAAAAGGATTCCTCGCCCCTTGCCGATGAATGCCCTCCTGTGCGGTTCAAAAAAAGCGGCTCCTGGCTCACCTTTGGGACCTTGATGGGCCTGCCTGTTTCGATGACCCGGCCTGTTATGCCTTCTCCGGGCTTGTAGCGGCCTTTCTGGATTGCGCCCGGCGAAAGGCCGTAAGCCGCCTCGATGCGTATCTCTCCGCTGGATGGATTGAGTATGGTTATGGCGCCCCGGCTTATGCCGCTTTTGCGGGCAAGAATTTCAAGCACCTCCTGAAGGGAGGGCCTCAACTGCTCGCCAGCCAGCGCAGCGGCAATTTCATGAAGCGTTGCAAGGTCTTCCA
>JASEHB010000194.1 GCA_030018745.1 Desulfatibacillaceae bacterium
CATGACTTTTTGGGTAACCATAACCCTTTTTTTACATACAACCCATTTAAATTACTTAAAGTTTTTTGAAAGGGGGTGCTGGGGGATAACTTTTTTCCAAAAAAGTTTCCCCCCGCAAAAAAAAAACAAGGTTTTGCAACTGGCTCAACACAAAGAGGATGCCTTGAGGATTTTTATAACAGGGGCCACGGGCTGCCTTGGCCGCCATGTGGTGGAAAGGCTTGCGGCAAAAGGGGGCTGCGAGCTTTTTTTGCTTGTGCGCTCTCCGGCGGGCCTGGCGGGAATTTCCGCCGCAGGATGTATTGTGCACGAGGTGCCCGGCGACATGGAGCACATTAGGCGCCATGCAGACCTTTTAAAATCGGTTCACTGCGTCATCCACGCGGCTGCTGCCTGGGGCGGGGAGCGCCAGGCTTATGAGGTAAACCTTGACGCCACGCTCAAACTTTACTCCCTGCTGAACTTTGCCCAATGCCGCCAGGTCATCCATCTTTCCACGGCCAGTGCTCTTGATTTTAACCGCAAACCCCTGCCCCAGGCCCTGGAATTTGGCACCCCCTACATCCGCTCCAAGGCCCTTTGCCTGCAAAGGCTGGCAGAAATCGAGGATGGAAACTTCACAGTGCTTTGCCCCACCGTGCTTTTGGGCGGAGGAGACGGCATTCCCCTTTCGCACCCCACAAAGCTTCTGCGTAAGGCCACAACCGCAAAGTTTGTGGAGGCCATGCGCTTTTTAAAGGCAGACGGCACCCTGCACTGGATTGGGGCGGCAGATGCCGCAAGCCTTATCGCCCATTGGGTCTGCACCCCGCCGGATGCAGGCAAAAACCCCATAGTGCTTGGCAACCGCGCTTACAGCGTGGATGAGCTTATCCGCCGCACAGTTATTTTTTACGGAAAGAAACCCCGCCAGCACATCCCCCTGACAGGCAGGCTGGCCGAATCAATGATCAGGCTGTTCAAGATAAAGCTCTCCCCCTGGGACCGCTACTGCATGGGCCAGCGCCACTTCACTTTTGACAAGGCAACAGGCCCGGAGGATGAGGGCCTTGCCAGCCAATTTCCCGACTGGGAGAGCGTTTTGAAGTCACTACCAGGATAAAAGGGGGGTGCCGTCCAAACAACTTTTGCATCAAGAGCAGGCCGTATTTTCGAGCAGGCCTCAAAAATGCACTTATTTATCTGTAAATATTTTATATTTTTTGGCAGGCAAAATTTTTCATGAATTATTCGGGCGCACAAAATGCCCGCTCTTGCCGCCGCTTTTTTCCAGCAGCATTATGTCTGTTATGCTTATGGTCCTGTCCAGCGCCTTTAGCATATCGTAGATGGTCAGGCCTGCCACGGCTGCGGCTGTTAGGGCTTCCATCTCCACGCCCGTAGGCCCGTTTGCCCTGGCTGTCGCCTTTATGTTCACAATGGCCTTTTCTTTATCCACCTCAAAGGAAACATCCACCAAAGAAAGAGCCAATGGGTGGCAAAGGGGAATAAGCTCCCATGTGCGCTTTGCCGCCATGATTGCAGCTATTCGGGCTGTTTCCAGCACATTGCCCTTGGCGATTTTGTTTTCAAGCAGTTGGGCAAGGGTGTCGGGCTTCATGCAGACCCTTGCCAAAGCCACGGCCTGGCGCAGGGTTGGGGCCTTGGCAGAAACATCCACCATGCGGGCGCGGCCTTCCTTGTCCAGGTGGCTAAAGCTGTTTTCCTTTTTGGTGTCATTCATGGCAGGGGCCTTTGCCTTTTTTTAAGCGCGCCATTGCATCCAAATGGGCTTCTGGCGTGTTTATGTTGAAAAAGGATATCAATTCCGGGTCAACAGCAAGAAGTTTTTCCTCCTCAATTCGGGCCACCCGGATATTTTCAAAGAATCCGCTTATTTTAAGGCGGTTTTCCGCCAGGCAGCGGTCAACCTGGGCCAGGCAGCGGGTGCTGTAAAGGGCGCAAAGAGGCTCCATGCCAAAGCGGGTGCAGGGCAGAACCATGTCCCATTTATCCCCGGCAGCAGAAACAAGAAGCTCTATCATCTCTCTTTTGATGAAGGGCATATCGCAGGCGCAAACAAAAACCCAAGGGGCCGGGGCATAAAAAAGGGCTGCATGAAGCCCGGCCAAAGAGGCGCTGACCGGATAAAGGTCGCTCACCGCCATTATTTGGGCATCCTGGTAGTCCAAAGGGTTTTTGGCCACAATAAAGCTCTGGCGAAAAAGCGGGGAAAAGACGCCAAGAATTCGCTGCACAAGGCTTTGGCCCCCCATGTCCATGAGGGCCTTGTTCTTCCCGTTCATGCGGGCGCTTTTGCCGCCCGCCAATATTGCTCCGCAAACCTCTTTCAAAATCCGCCCCTGAAAAAGTGAACAAAAGCAGCTCCCTGCCCGGCCCCTTGATACCAAGCGGAAAAGGCGTGGTCAATTGTCTTGAAATGTTGCAGGCAAAAAATGCCGGGAAGCTCACCACAAAACGCTCATCATTGTGCAGTTAAGCCCGCTGCCTATGCCCAAAAGCGCGGCATGATTCCCCTTTTGCAGCCGCCCTTCGCAGCTTGCCATGGAAAGGGTTATGGGAACCGCCGCAGGGCCTATGTTGCCCAAAAAGGGAAAGTTGAGGTGGGCCTTTTGGGGAGTAAGCCCCAGGGTCTGGCATAAAAGGCGCATATTGCGGGCGGAAACCTGGTGGGGAATGTAGGCGTCTATGGTCGAATCGCTCCAGCGGGGAAGGCTTTGCTCTGCCGCCTGCCAGGTTTTTAAAGCCAGGGCCACGCCGTGCTTCATAACCGCCGGGGCATCGGCAATCATCTGGTCCCTCTGGCCCAGGCACAGGCGGCAGTGGGCGGTTGCAGATCGGGTCACGGAGCCTGCAATCCTGTGGCCGCCCGGGGCAAGATCATCCCTGCAAAGCAGCATGGCCGCTGCCCCGGAGCCTATTGTGAGGGTGGCGAAATTGGCGTGAAAGGCCTTGGCATCAACAGTGGGCGAATTGAGGATGTTGATGGTGTTCTCCACCGGCTCGCGGGCGGATTCTCCGGCCACAACCAGTGCGTAGTCCAGCCTGCCCGCATCAATCATAAGGCAGGCCGTGTTCATGCCATCCAAAAAACCCAGGCAGGCATTGGCGATGTCGAAATTGATGCATTTTTCATCCAGCCCCAGGCCCCCGTGGACAAGGCTTGCCACCGAAGGCTCCACAAAGTCCTTGCTGACAGATGTGCTGATGAGCGCGCCGATGCGGGAGGGGTCAATCCCCGACTGCTCCAGCACAAGCCGGGCAGCGCTGATGGCGGCCTCGCTGGGTGTAACCCCCCTGTCCCAGAAACGGCGCTCCTTTATTCCCGTAAGGCTGTATAAAAGGCCCTGGGGAAAATTGAGGCGCTTGTAGGTATCTGCCAGCCGCTTTTCAATGTCCGAGGACAAAATCCGGTTTTCGGGCAGAACATGGGCAAGGACGGCAATTACCGTTGTCCTGCTCATGGGCTTTTCCTGTCTGCGCTCTTGGCTTCAAGCGCTCTTTTTCTGGCTGCTGCAAACAGCATAATTGTGGCAATGCCCGTGCATGGAACAATGGCCAGGAGCACTTGGCCGCTGTTTGCCATTAAGCCGGCTGCCACAACAAGAAGGCCTATGCTGCCAACAATGCCTGCAAGTTGCAGTTTTTCAAAAAGGATAATAAAGCCAAAACCCGCCTGGAGCACACCAAAGGCAACCCGAAACCAGTCGGGCACGCCAAAGCGCTCAAAGGTTGCCACCTCAACAGGATGCCCGAACACCTTTACAGCCCCCAGCAAAAAGCCAAGAACAGGCAGTGCTATGCGAAGCACACCATAGACGCGAATCATTTGACAACCCTTCCGGCAGGCAGGTAAACAGGAAAAGGTGAGCAATCAGGCGTTTTTTTGGGAGATCTGCTCGTTTAAGGTCCAGAAATCGTAAACAACCCCAATGCCCAAAAGCCCGCCGGTGAGAAGCCACAAAAGGCCTGTGACCCACTTGCCCATGTAAAAGCGGTGAATGCCAAAAAAACCCAAAAATGTGAGCAGAATCCAGCCCACCGTGTAGTTTATGGGGCCGTCAACATAGCGGAAGTCCGCGCTTCTTTCCATTGATGGAATCAAAAACAGATCCACAATCCAGCCAATGAAAAGCAGGCCCAGGGTGCAAAACCAGATGGTGCCGGTAACAGGCCTGCCGTAGTAAAAGCGGTGAGCGCCGAAAAAACCGAAAATCCAGAGTATGTAGCCTATGGGCAGGTTGTGGGTGTCATTGTCTGGTCGCATGAGCGCCGCCTTTTTATGTGGGTATGGAAAAAAGACCTGTTGGAAAAAATGCAGGTGCTTGCAGGCAATACCAAAAGCCGCAGACTAATCCTGCTTTTTTACTCCCACCCCAAATTCCCTTCGCAAAAGGCCGGAATCTTCATTCGCCTGCTCCAGGCTGCCCATAAACTTGCGCTCAAAGGCTGTGCATATCAGTTGGGCGCAAAGGTCTGCCTGTTTTAGATGAGTCCGGTTGATGGTCATGTCAAACTCATAGGTGGAGGCGTTTTCCTTGGCGTAAATCTTTTTGAAAAAATCCGCCTGCTCCTGGTCAATTTTCTCCAGCTTGGCAGCAGCCTCCTTTTCAGGGACATCCAGAACCTGGGCAAGGCGCTTGGCCCTAAATTCCGGGCCGGCAACAATGCGGACTGCCAGAATTCTTTCCCTGGGCAGAAAAAGATGTGTGCCCCGGCCCACAAAAATGCTGCTGTTAAGCCCGGCAATGGAATAGACCGTGGTGAAAAGCTGGCGGGTGAAGTCGCTCATCACAAAGGACTTTTCCCCCAAAATGGCCCCAAGAAGCTCCTTGATTCTGCCGGGATATTTCTCGTCAAAGCAGTCAACTGTTTTGCGGGAAAGATCCCTGGTGCGGGCAATGTGGTCAATGATCTCCCTGTCCACAACCGTAAGGCCAAGCTGACGGCCCACCATGTCTGCAATTTCCAGTGCGCCGGAGCCTATTTTGCGCGAAATGCAGATGGAAGGGGGAATCACCACAAGGCCACAAGAATCCCTGGCAGGGGTCCTTTCCCATTGGTCTATGTACCTGTCTGCCAGATTTTGGGCATCCTGCTTGTGGCCTTCATAATCGCCGGGGTGGTATTCCTTACCGCCGATAAAGTATTTTGTCATTTATCCGCACCCTTATAACTTGTTGTTTAAAAGCAGCTTTGTTTGCTCATGGCCGCCGGA
This sequence comes from Desulfatibacillaceae bacterium, assembly GCA_030018745.1. Taxonomy (GTDB): domain Bacteria; phylum Desulfobacterota; class Desulfobacteria; order Desulfobacterales; family Desulfatibacillaceae; genus JAGVAW01. The sequence continues at coordinate 5,219 of JASEHB010000194.1, forward strand.
ATTAAACCTTTGGCCTTTTTTTACAGAAATACGCTAACACGAAAGGCCCGGCCGCCTCAAGGCGCTTTTTGCCCAGGGCCAGCGCATTTGAAAAAGAACGAATTTGTTTTGGCTTTTTTCCCTGATATGGCAACAGGCTGCCATGCTCGCTTTAGGCTTTGCATATAGAACAAAATGACGGTTCCGGTTCTTTTTGAGCAATCTGCTTTTTTTTCGTGCTTT
>JASEHB010000195.1 GCA_030018745.1 Desulfatibacillaceae bacterium
TGATAAGCGCGCCGCCTCCGCCAGCAGCAGGGGCAAGCAGCTCCTTCCAGGCCTTTTGGGGGTCCCCCCACCATATTTTCACATGGGGCGCACAAAGCCAGACCTTGATGAGTTTTTCATCCCTTTTCAAATTCCAGGGCTTTAAGCTTACCTCTTCCATATCCAAAACTTATTTGGGTCCAAGGCCCGGAGAAAACGCCTCCTCCGGGCCTTGCCCTGAAATTTCAGGCCGATGCCTCATCAGGATTTAAGCCCAGCGCCTTTGCCACGCCTGCGCCGTAGGCCGGGTCGGCCTTCATGCAGTTATTGATATGGCGGAGCTTGATCTGTTTTGGCGCATCACCCATGGCCCTTGCCGTGTTGTCAAACAGAACCTGCTGCTGCTCCGGGGTCATAAGCCGGAAAAGCTTGCCGGGCTGGGAATAGTAATCATCGTCCTCCCGATGGTTCCAATGGTCTGCCGCGCCTTCCAGGGCCAGCGGCGGCTCTGCAAACTCCGGCTGCTCCTGCCACTGGTCGTAGCTGTTAGGCTCGTAGGCCAGGGTGCTGCCATAGTTGCCGTCAACTCGCATGGCCCCGTCCCTGTGGTAACTGTGAACCGGGCAGCGGGCCTGGTTAACCGGAATGAGGTGGTGATTCACGCCAAGCCGGTAGCGCTGGGCATCGCCGTAGGAAAACAGCCGCCCCTGGAGCATTTTGTCCGGCGAAAAACCAATGCCCGGAACAACATTGGCCGGGTTGAAGGCTGCCTGCTCCACCTCGGCAAAGTAGTTTTCCGGGTTGCGGTTAAGTTCCAGAATACCCACGGGAATAAGGGGATAATCATTGTGGAACCACACCTTGGTCAGATCAAAGGGGTTGTGGGAGTAAGTGACGGCATCCTTTTCAGGCATTATCTGCACAGAGAACTTCCAGCGGGGGAAGTCCTTTTTCTCTATGCTCTCGTACAGGTCGCGCTGGTGGCTTTCCCTGTCCCTGCCCACAAGCTCTGCTGCCTCTTCATCCGTGAGGTTTTTTATTCCCTGCATGGTCTCAAGGTGAAACTTAACCCAGAAGCGCTCGTTCTTGGCGTTGATAAAGCTGAAGGTGTGGCTGCCAAAGCCGTCCATGTGGCGATATGAGGCCGGAATGCCCCTGTCGCTCATGGTTATTGTGACCTGGTGCAGGGCTTCGGGCAGGCTTGTCCAGAAATCCCAGTTGTTTTTTGCGCTGCGCATATTGGTGCGGGGGTCCCTTTTCACGGCATGGTTGAGATCAGGAAACTTCAGCGGGTCGCGCAAAAAGAAAACCGGCGTGTTGTTGCCCACAAGATCCCAGTTGCCCTGTTCCGTGTAGAACTTTATGGCAAAGCCCCGGATGTCCCGCTCTGCATCTGCTGCGCCGCGCTCTCCGGCCACTGTGGAAAAACGCACAAAAAGATCCGTCTTTTTGCCGATCTGCGAAAAAATGGCAGCCTTTGTGTATTGGGTTATGTCGTGGGTAACTATGAAGGTTCCGTATGCACCCGAACCCTTGGCGTGCATACGCCTTTCGGGTATGACCTCCCGGTCGAAGTTGGCAAGCTTTTCCAGAAACCACACATCCTGGAGCAGCATGGGGCCGCGTTTTCCTGCTGTCATCACATTCTGGTTATCCGGCACAGGCGCGCCTGCGCTTGTGGTGAGCTTTTTCATTTCTTATCCTTTCATAAGGGTTAAGGGTTATCTGTTTTGGAAAGGCAGCCAGCGCAAAGGCCCAAAACCTCCACCTGGGTTTTTTCAGCAAGGCCAAGTTTTTCAATGGAATCCGGAAGGGCGAGGCTGTTTAATCTGTCGCTGTAAAAATCCTGCATTCTGCCGCACTGCCTGCAAATAAAATGATGGTGCTGCAATGTGTTGGCATCAAACCTTGCCCGCTCTTTTGACTGGCCAACAGCAGATACCAGCCCCAGATCAATGAAAAGCCACAGGGTGCGGTAAACCGTATCCAGAGAAATCATGGGGATTTTTTGGCGGACACCTAAAAAAATCGTTTCAGCATCAGGATGGCTTCCGGTACCAGCAAGCTCCCTAAAAACCTCCATGCGCTGAACCGTCATTTTAATGCCAGATTTTTTTAGGGTTTCCTGAAAACGCTCCAGACGATTTTGGTTGTTTTTCGGGTTGGTCTGCATGGGAAAATCCTTAAAGTCATAATAATTCCATATCAGTAATTATTCTTAAATAAGCGCGGCGTGTCAAGGTAATTCGGAGTGGTCAGGAAATAATTCTTTTTATCAAAACCATTGAAACCCACTTAAAGGAGACTTATTTTGCTTTCATGCAGACCTTTCTTCCATATCCGGACTTTGAGCAATCGGCCAGGATTCTTGATTACAAAAGGCTTGGCAAGCAAAGGCTTGAGGCAGACCAGATTTTAAAAACCCTGCTAAAGGGCGGCGGATGGAAAAATCACCCTGCCGTGAAGATGTGGCAGGGCTATGAGGACGCCCTGCTGCTGTACCGGGATGCCATGATTGCCCAGTGGATAACGCGGGGCTTTAAAAACTCAATGCCCCTTCTTGCCCTGCATCTGAAAAAAAATGCCGCGCCCATGCCCTGGTGGCTGGGCATGGAGAAGTTTCACGCCGCCCACCGTTCCAACCTCTTGAGAAAAGACAAGGCCCACTACAGCCGCTTTGGCTGGGCCGAGCCTGATAACCTGGAATATTTCTGGCCTGTCTGATAAAATACACTTATTTAAAAGCCTGTATTTTGCATGGAAGTTTTTTCCTTAAAAAGCTTTCCGTGACACCCCTTTAATGCAAAGGAGCCGCCATGATTCAGGGTTTGCACCTCTCCCCCGGCCAGAACACCCTTGCAGCCCTGTTGATGATGGCCACGGCCCTGGGGCTGACGGTTTTTTGGATTTTGTTTTTCACCGTGGGCCTGGCCCCTAACCCGGCCCCGGAATGCTACCTTGTTTATGAGAAGAGCTTTCCCCTGCCGGACGGATTTTTAGCCCTGGCCCTTTTTATTGCAGGGTTTTTGCGCTTAAAAAAACGGCGGGAAGGCATAACCCTTGCGCTGGCAAACGCCGGGGCGCTCATCTTTTTGGGGATTTTGGATTTTTCCTTCAATATCCAGAACGCCGTTTACTCTGTCAGCGCCTTTGATCTGGCTGCCAATGCCTTCATCAATGCCTGGTGCGTGGGCCTGGGGCTTTTTCTGATTAAGACCTTTGGGTGCTTTAGGTCGCCGGGTTGTTAAATCTGCCTGGAAAAACGGACGGTCTGGCCTATGGCTGCCGCCATGCAGACAACAAGAGGGGCAATCTCCACAAAAGGTGAGGTCAGCCCCATGCGGAAAACCATTTCGCCGGCCGCGATCATTATACATGACCAGACAATCATGACCTTTGCGCCGTAATGGTTTATGGCATACCAGTTTTGTTCCGACTCAAAGGCTTTTTTGAGCCTGAAGCCATAAAAGTGGTTGGGGGGAATTTTGTTGAAAACAAGGGGGATGCTTACAGCAATGAGCAAGATGCCGCTGGCTGTTGTGGGCCTTAAAAGCCAGGAAATAAGGGTGGCTGCGGCCGGTGAATCCATTAGTGTGGCCCTTGGCCCAAAAGTCTTTTAACAAAAAGAATCAGTCAGCTTTACAGAAAACCAAAAGGCAATCAGATTGCCAAATTCGGCGGCGTTACCACCATTTCAAGAGAGCGGGTGCGATATCCGCTATTGCTGGGGTATCTTGAGTCCGGCTTTTCCGTGCGCACAACAATTCTCACCCTGACAGCCCGGACATCTGCGCTTACCGCCGTTATGTTGCCGTTTTCATCAAGATATTCAAAAACAAAGGTTTGCACATCCCTGCAAAGGCTGAACGCGCCTGATCCGTCATTTCTTGTGATTCTCATCTCCGAGGAATCATAGGCATAAATGATGTTCTCGTTTGTGCTTGTGGTCAGCCCGTCTCCATTCAAATCCGTACGGATGCGAAGCTGGGTTGTGCTCACCGGAAGAGGGTCAAAGCCCACACCGCGGGGGTCGTAGCCAGCCATTCGCAATTCCCGCGAAAGAAGGTCCATTGCTCCCCTGGCCTTCTGGGTTGCCACCATTATCTGATCCTGCTGGTCATAAGCCCGGTTTTGCATGAGAAAGGTGTTGGACAGGCCTGTGAGAACAACAAGCCCCAGGGCCATTGCCACCAGAAGCTCCACAAGCGAAAATCCTGCTTCACGATTTAACTGTATTGTTTTCATTGGCTCACCCCGATACGATGGTGGACAAAACCACGGAGCGCGCATCCGACTTCCAGAAAACGCTCACCTGAATTCTTGCAGCCCCGGCCACAGGCGTGTCCATCTGCGTCTGGACAACGCGCTTGTATTCAGGAAAGCCGGTAATGCTGCCATAGCCTTCCGTTGTGGTGACAGTGCCTGAAGGAAGCTGGTTAAAGCCCCGGTTGCGCAAAAACTCAAGGCGATCCGTGGCAAGGGCCGTGGCCTCGGTCACATTCTTGCTCTGGGTGTTGCCGTGCATTATGCCCACGGTAAGAGCCGCCATTCCCAGAAGCCCTATGGAGAGTATGGTCATGGCCACAAGGATTTCCACCAGGGAAAAGCCCTGCTCGCACCGTTTCCCCAAAAAAGCTGGGGCACGCCGGATTTTCAAGAATTGTTCATTCATGGCTTTTCCTCGCCTTATGCCTTTTGCCAACCGTCTTCAGGCCTTTAGAATATCCTGGCATGACCGCCCATGAACATGTAAATATCTTTTGACCCCTTTGAATTGGTGACCTTTGTGTAACCCCAGGTTGTGGCCACCCCACGGGAGTTTAAAACAATTGTAATGGCGCGGGTTATGTTGACATCCGAATAGTTGTCCTTGATGTTCTTTGTCGTGACCTCTCCGGCGTCCTTTGAATTGTTGCGGTTTGCATCCACCCAGATTTCATAGGTTCCGCTGGTGTTGAACTTTATCTCTGCCTTGCAGTTCTGCCGCACAGCATTCATGCGGGTTACAACCATATCCGTCATTATCTGCCGGGCTGCACCGTTAAGGCGGATTCGCGGCATATAATCAATCATGTTGGGAACGCCGATTCCCGCCACAATGGCGATTATCACCGTTACGATGAGCAACTCGACAAGGGTGACGCCTTTTTGTTGTCTGTTGATTTTGAGTCTGGTCAGCATGGCATTGGTTCCTCCTGCAAAAGGGAGGCAGCTGCAAAGCACAAACAGCAGCAATGGAAAATCGCCGGTGTTATCCTTCAGGGTTGCGGGTTTGGCTCTGTTTTGACCCGCCTGAACCCCATAAGGGGCACCCGGACGCGGGACAAAAAGCAAAAAACCCTCTCTGTTAAGTAATATAAATCAAATCAAGCGCTATTTCAACAACAAAGAAACCCAAAAAAGGTGAAACGCCTCTCACCAAAGGGGTGAAACCCGTTTTTTTTGCCTTTGCAAAGGCCCG
>JASEHB010000196.1 GCA_030018745.1 Desulfatibacillaceae bacterium
GGTACATCGAGACCCGGCGATGCCCCGCGTAACGCAGCCCTCGTTTTCCTGGGGCCGCCCCTCAAGAAAGGCCCTCTATGGCCCTATCAGTCCATTCCATCAGCCTCCTCAACTGCTCCCTAATTCCATGCGTTGAGGCCATCACCCCAAACTGGGCCTCCCTTGTTTTTATGTCTGAAAGAAGGGCCACATCCAGGGTCTGGCCCACCCTGCCCACGCCGCGCACAATGACTTGCAGCAGGTGAAAGAGCCAGACAAGCTGATCCTTTCTTTCTGCCAGGGAGTAAATTTCCGAGTCTGGATTGCCATACTCCCACAGGGCGCTTCGCAGCACAGAGGAGGCTGCATCCCCTCCCACAAGGCCAAGCAGGATATAGGCCTCCCTTTCAAGGGTCAGCAGATACCCAAGCGGCATGGCATCGTGCCAGGTGTAGGGGTTAAGAGCGGTTTTAAGGCCCTTGTGAATTGTGCGGATTTTTGCAAAGACGCGCTCGTTTTCGCCATCCAATATATTGGCCACAAAGCCTGTGGCATCCTTGTCCAGGCCATCCTGCACATTGAGCACCTCTTCGGGGGTCATGCGGATGTCCTTTAAAAGCTCCTTGTTGAAGCGCCGGACCAGCAGGTTTGCCAGCATAAGGGCGTTGCGGTCGGAAAAGGTGATAACCTCCGGGTCGTGCAGAAAGCCTTCCACCAGCACGCCAAGGCCGGTTTCGGGCTTTTTCATGCGGTTTATCAAAAGCCCCAGGCTGTTTAAAAGGGCAATGCGGTCCTCCTTTGCCACCTGCTCCTTCAGATAATGCCATAAAAAGGCAAAAACCTTTTTTTCGTGGCGGCAAAAGGCAGGTATGCTCTTTTCAAAGGAATCCCTTAAAAAATTGCCGTTGCTGTTAAAGCAGGCGGCAAGCAGGCTTACAAGCTCCACGGCCTGATCCTGGGTGATGGCAAAATCCTTTGCCACAATTGCGTAATCCGCCTCGTCAAAGCCAGCGGCCCGCCGCAAAAAGGATTTCATCTTTTTGTTGACGCACGCCCTCTGGGTAAAAAACTCCACCTGCTCGGCAATGGGGCTGCTCACGCCAGCCATGACCTGGGAATTGCCCGGCCCTTTTGCATACAGGTTGACACCCTTTTGCTGCAAAAACCCAAAGGCCTCGTCAGGCACCCTTTCCAGGCCCTTGTAAACGCTTTCCAGCAAAAGCTGCACAGTGTCATCGCCAAGAATGTTTATCTGGCCAAGGGCCTCTATGGAGCCGGATGCGGAAATGTAAACAGCATCCAGAAGCTCGGTTACAAGGCCCAGGCGGTCTGCAACCTGCCAGGCTGCCAGGGTTGACCAGTCCCTTGCCCTCAACGCATGGAGAATTCTGGCAGACTTGCGGTTGAAGTCCCCGAACTCGCGCGAGACAAGGCGGGCCATGCCTGCAAGGTGGTCGCTTATGATTTCTTCGGGCCTGTCGGCTGCCAGCCAGCGGGGGTTGTTTATCTCCAGGCAGGGCCGCACAAGCACGCCCAAAAGCTTTTTGAATGCAAAAAGCGCATCATAAACCCCGGTGTAGTGGCGCAGGGGGTCTCTTGCGCCTGCCCGGCGCATCATGGCATCGGCCTGGTTTATGAGCACCTGCATGGTGCCGCGCTTAAGGCTGTTCACCGCTGCAAGCATGGTGAAGGCCGCGCTGGGCTTTCGCTTTTCATCCAGAATGACCGGGATTCTGCCCGGCTCGTCATCTATGCCCGGATGTTTTGGCGCATTGAAATAGGCATGAAGGGCGGTAAGGCAGGGCAGAAGGTTATAGGGGTCGTTTTCATTTGTGCGGTTTTGGCTGTCCATAAAAAGGCAGATGCTGTTTATGCCAAGGGATGCAAAGGTTGCTGCGGCCTTTTCAAAGCTGTCTGAAAGGGCCTTGGACTTCTGCCCGGACCGGGCGGCAGCCTCCTCCACACCGGCAAGGTCGAGGGGGGGAATGCCCGACAGGATGACAAAATCGTGCAACTGGGAGGCCGGGCCTTTTTCTGCAAAGCCCCTGCCCCTGTGGCGGATAAGGATGCAGCCGGGGCTGCCGGGCATTTTTTCCAGGCCCTTTGCCAAGGCGGTAAGGCGGCTGTTTATTTCATCAAAGCGCGGCTCAAAGGAGTCGTTGAGGGCGGCAAGGCAGCGGGCAAGGGAGTCTGCAAAAGACACAAGGGCGACCCGCCAGGGGTCCAGACGGCTTTCCTGCTCATAAAGGGTCTCGATGAGTCCGGGGATGCCGGTTTTTTGCGGCTCAACAACAGCCTCGCCTATGTCTGCAAAAATGTCCTCAAAAAGATTCTCCACATCCTTGTCAAAACCGCCATCCGAAGCCATAGAACCCCCCAAAAAGAGCAAAGCCAAAGGCGTTTTTTGCTTCCTGCCGGAGCTTGACGCCCAAAAGCCCCTTGCGGCAAGAGCCTTGAAAAGGCGTATAAGAGGTTGAAACGCAAAAGGATAGATTTATAATTTAGCATGGATTGACCGGAATTGGAATAGCCATAGTCTGCCCCTGGGAAAATGATGCAGAACTTGCGGGTTTGGCAAGGGCTTTAGGTGTACCGGCAGTAAAACAAGACCACGGAACGGCGAAGTGCAACGCAGCAGACACCAGGCTCGCCAGCCTTTATCCCTGACAATTCATGAATTTTCCGGGACAGGGTTGAAGTTTCCTTCTTGCAGGCTTACATATCCTTCCAGGGCGGCAATCTGGGGCCAGTCTTTTAACCAATGGAAACACATAGAGGCGTTGCGGGCAATGAAACAGGCCGTTATCTTGAGCCACTTTCAGGCAAAAATTCTGCTTGATGCAGGCGGCTTGCAGCAGGTGGAGGTTTCGCCGAATCTTGGCCTTACAAAAACAGTTGCCGACATTTCCAAAGACGGCGTGTGCTTTTGGGATTTGCTCACAATTTCCTGGGACACCATAAAAACAATCGCAAAAAAGCCCAACACGGTTTTTAAAATAACCGGCAGCTCCATTGAAAAAATCCAGACCATTTCTGATCTCACGGGCCGGGTGTTCAGCCTTTATCCCACAGAAAAAGCGCCCACCATGCTTGTTAGCGGGCTTTTGATGCACAGGGTGAAAGGCACAGACCCCCTTGAGGACACAAAATGGAAGGTCAAAGCCATAAGCCCGGCAAAGGGCAGGGTGCTGGACACGGCCACAGGGCTTGGCTACACGGCCATAATGGCCGCGCGCACAGCCGACAGGGTGGACACCATAGAGCTTGACCCGGCTGCCGTGGAAATGACCCGGCAAAACCCCTGGTCAAAAGAGCTTTTTGAAAACCCGGCCATAGTGCGCCACCAGGGGGATGCGGCCCAGGTTGTAACAACCTTTGAGGACAACGCCTTTTCCGCCATAATCCACGACCCGCCGGTCATCGGGCTTGGCGGCGACCTTTACGGACTTGCCTTCTACCAGCAGCTTTTTAGGGTGCTTGCCCCGCGCGGGCGGCTTTTCCACTACATAGGCAACCCGGACAGCCCTTCGGGCAAAAGAACAACCCAAGGGGTGATGCGCCGCCTTGCTGAAGCAGGCTTTGAGAGGGTGGCAACATACCCAAAGGCCTTTGGAGTCACCGCATACAGGGCGGCCCCAGGGAGACGATAGCTGCGTTGCGCTTCGCTCGCAATTTCGGTCATGTACTAAAAGTACACTCCCTCGCTTCAAAACTCGTGCGCCTTGCTCTCGTCTCCCTGGAGCCGCACTCGTTTTCCTGCCATGTCGGCCTGCAAATCAATGGTGAATCACCAGACTCTACAATGCGCTCTCTTGACCAAAAACTTACATGCACCCCTCATCCGTAAGCAGTTGAAATTTAAGAACTACGCAGAAAATTGTGAAACTGGTTTTTATTTATTGACATTCATAGAGAGCTTGTTATATTTACTAAATAATGCAGTCGTATATAATTAATTGAATTTATTATAATTTTTGTCGCGCTTGGTTTTGCTGGTGGTCTGTGAGACTGTTTTGAATATCCATAGCTTGCTAATGCTACTAATTAGCCCCAAAAACAAAGAGCTTGAGGCAACAGAAAATGGATCTTGAGATTAGACAGTTTAAGGATATTGACCTTGACGATCCTTTTTTTGATTCACTAAAACAAGACTATAAGGAGTTTGTTGAATGGTTTGATAGAAAAGCAGGCGAAAGTGCTTATGTTTACTATAATAAGTCAAATAAAATTGAAGGTATTTTATATCTTAAGGATGAAAATGAAAGCCTAAACGATGTTAATCCACCGCTTCGAAAAGAAAAGAGAATTAAAATAGGTACATTTAAAATAAATCCTCATGGCACTCTTTTAGGTGAAAGATTTGTAAAAAAAGTTTTTGATCATGCAATTTCAAAAGGTGTTTATGAGATATATGCGACAGTATTTAAGAAGCATGAAGCATTGATTGCCCTGCTTAAGCGGTATGGATTTCGGGATTATGGATTTAAAACTACACATAATGGTACTGAATTAGTCCTTCTCAAAAAATTGAGTGCAATATCGAATGATATAGTGAGTAGCTATCCTTTGATCAGACTTTCAAATCAGAATATTTATTTGTTATCACTTTATCCCAAATGGCACACTCGCCTGTTGCCGGATTCTATACTTAAAACCGAACAGTCCGATATTATTGAAGATATATCACACTCAAATAGTATTCATAAGGTTTATTTGGCAGCGATGAAGGGTATGGAGAATCTAAAACGAGGTGATATTATAGTTATTTACCGCACTTCTGATGAGGAGGGCCACGCACACTACAGGTCTGTTGTTACATCCATTTGCGTACTAGAAGAATATAAAAATATAAGAGAATTCGAGGATAAAGCTGATTTTTTGCGTTATTGTCAGCCCTACAGCATATTTACTGAAAGAGAATTAATTGATCTATGGAAATTTAAAAGATATAAACATATTATTCGATTTATGTATAATATTGCCCTAAAGAAGCGTCCGACCAGACAAGTACTGCTCGATGAAATTGGGCTTGACCAAAATGCTTATTTTGGCTTTTTAAAATTAACACGCGCCCAGTTGAAGCAAATTGTCGAAAAGGGGAAGATAAATGAGAGTCTTATTGTCGATTAAGCCAGAATATGCAAACAAAATAATGGCCGGAGATAAACAGTATGAATTTCGTAAGGGCCGCTTCAAGAGAGGAGGAATTCAAACTATAATTGTTTATGCCACATTACCCGTTGGCAAAGTAATTGGAGAGTTTTCAGTGGATGATATTCTTGAAGGAACGCCCGAATCATTGTGGGAAAAGACACACGAAACGGCTGGAATATCAAGGGCTAACTTTACAAATTACTTTGCTAACAGTTTTATCGGTTTCGCAATAAAGGTGGGAAAAGTGAAATGTTACGACCATCCAATAGATATTAATGAAGTCAGCCCTGGGCTGCGTCCGCCTC
>JASEHB010000197.1 GCA_030018745.1 Desulfatibacillaceae bacterium
CAACAAAGGTCCGGATAAGGCTTCGGACATCCTCCACACGGGAAGCCCTTGCATAACTTTTGGATTCGATCCTTGCCATGCTCAATATGGCGTTTATATTCTCATTCAACCGCGAGACATCTTTTAGCATATATTGGGTGTATTTGTCCCTGTCGGGCTTTGAAAGCTCGTGGGCCAGAAAGGTTTCCAGATAAAGGCCAAGCGAGGCCACAGGGGTTTTCAGCTCGTGGGTGAAACTGTTGATAAAGTTTTTTTGAGTGCGCACAAGCCGGCGGTTTTTGATTGTATAGACAAAAAAGATAATCATGTTCATCAAAATTATGCCAAGCAGGAGGCTCATTATGGAAATGACAAGCCAGGTTCGGTAGCTGGTGAACTGGTTTGCATCTGCATTGAAGGTGCGGGCCAGAGCGCGGATGGCGGCATCGGCCTCCACATACCAATAGATGTAGAGAAAGAGGGAGGTCACAAGGGCCAGAATGGAATAGACCAGCATTGAAACAGGATGAAAGACCCAACGCGGCATTGCCCAAGTCCTTAAATATAAGACACTTCCATTTTAATGACGGCTGATTTTTGCATTTCCCAGGCCCGATTTTCGCCGGGTCCGTTTTTCCTTAAAACATCAATTTAATTGTTTACTGACTACTGTGCAAGTGGGTTGCAAGCAATCTCACAGGTTTGCATCTGCATTCCTGTTGACTGGCTTCACTCATTCAGTTATAAAGTATCAGTAATGTGAAATGCACGCCGCAAAGACCGGTTTTGACGCCTGCAAAGCCAATAGGGGGGGTTGCCTATGGATGCGCTGGAACTTGTTTCCCATATTCCGCTGTTTAAGGGGCTTTCCGGGCAGGACAAGCAGCGTCTTGCCGAAATGCTGCGGGTTCAGAAAGTGCGGGCCGGTGAAGTCCTTTTCCGCAAGGGCAGCGAAGGAACAACCCTTTATATAATTCAGGAAGGGGTGGTGAAAATTGTTCTTCCCTCGCGTCTTGGGGATGAGATGATTCTCACCATTTTTTCTGCGGGCGATTTTTTTGGCGAAATGGCTCTTCTGGATGGAAAGCCCCGCTCCGCCGATGCAGTTGCTGTTGAGCCTTCGCGTCTGCTTCTTTTGAACAGAAGCGATTTTCTGCATTTTCTCACAAGAAACGAATCCGCCATCATCGCCATTTTTTCCGCTCTTTCAGCCCGTTTGAGAAAAACTGACGACCTGCTTGAAGACGCCAGCTTTTTAAACATTCCCGCCCGCTTTGCAAAAAAGCTCATCGAGCTTGGAGATACCTTTGGCAAGCGCTCCGGCGACACCATGGAAATAAGCATGAGGCTTACCCAGAAAGACCTTGCCGACATGGTGGGCGCAACCCGCGAAAGCATAAACAAGGAATTGCGAGTGCTGCGCGAAAAGGGCATTGTCTCCCTTTCGGGCAATCTGCTCAAAATCAACGACATCAACCTGTTAAAACGCCGCATCCGCTGATTGCGGCTTACAATGGCTTTGTTTTTACGCTTGCAGCTCGTAGAAAGGCGCGTAGGTTGGGCTATCTTTAGCGTAGCCCAACAAAACCCCGCACCGGACGGCAAGAACATTAAGGAAAACACGGCATTTTTTTAACCACGAAAAACACGAAACACACGAAAAAAAGCAAATCGCTTCAGGCGTGCAGGCTGGGCTATCTTTAACCTATCCCAACAATAAAGCCGTTTTTTTCCGAATCCTTGTCCCGCCTGGGGGTGGTTTTTTGTTGGGCTACAAAAATCCCGGAAAAACCTTGTGCCCCAACAAAAAGCCTTGTTAGCCGGGATTTTCTATCCCAACTTACGATTCTTGCCGACTTTGGCCTGATTCTTTTTCCTTTCCAGGGTTTTAAATCCGCTCACAATGTCCAAAAGCTCCTCGGTTATGGCCATCTGCCTGCGCTGGTTGTAGTTGGCCGTAAGGTTTACAAGCTGTTGCTCTATATTTTTCTGTGCATTTTGCATGGAGCGCAGGCGGGCTGCGTTTTCGCTTGCCAGAGATTCGGCAAAGGCCCGGTAGATGGAGACAAAAAGATACTGGCGCACAAGGTGTGAAAAAAGTGTGTCCCAGTTTTGGGTGTAAAGTGGAATGCTTTTTGTGGGCCAGGACCTTTTTTTGACCTTCAGCAGCCAGGAGTTGTCCAGGGGAAGCAGCACAACCCGGATTGGCTCGCTGCCTGCCCCGCCCTCCGGGCGGTTGTAATAAAGGTGGATATGGGCAATTCCCTTGTTGCTGCCCCACTGCTCCACAAAATAAAGAACCTCCATAACCTTCCCGGTTATGCCGGAAACAGATTCGGGAAGATGCACAATATCTTCAACATCAGCGCCCTCATCCATCAGCCGGTAGGCAACTCTTTCGCCCACGGCAAGGATTGCCGGTGTTTGCGTTTTATCCGGGGCTGCTTCCTTTATGTCTTCCAGCGCAAAATGGGCAATTGAGTCATTAATGGGGCCGCACATGCCCTGGTCCGAGCCGAAGACAACAGCCCCCAGCCTTCCTGGGGCAGCCTTTCTTCCTGCAATGAAAATGTCTGCACGATCTCTCAAAACTGCTGTGAGCGCCTGCTCCACATTCTGATTGTAAAGCAAAAGGGAGGCAACAGCCTGCTCGTACTGGCGGATATTCACCGCAGCAATGGTCTTCATGGTGGTTACAACAGACAGAAGATCCCTTGTGCTCTGGGTAAGGCGCTTTAACTGCTCCAGGGTCTGGGCCATGGGTCTTTGTCAGTCCTTTATCTGGGCCAGGGCATTCTGGGCTGTTTGGCGAATTTGCTCTATGCGGGCCTCATCAATTTTTTTGCCGCTGCCCACAACTTCCTCCAGATCAGGCATTTTTTCTTTCACGGCCCTTATGGCATCTTCCTGGGCATCGGCTATCTGTTCAGGCTCAATTTTATCGAACACGCCTTTTGTGACGCACACAAGGGCAATTATCTGCTCTCCGGCAGTAAGGGGCGAGGCCTGGTTTTGCTGGAGAACAGCCCTTACCCGGCGGCCCCGCTCAAGTTTTTGCCGGGTGTCATCATCCAGGCGGGTTCCAAAGCGGGCAAAGGATTCCAGCTCCGTGAACTGGGAGTAAGAAAGCCGCAAATCGCCCGCCACAATGCGGTAGGCCGGAAGCTGGGTTTTGCCCCCCACGCGGGAGACGCTCTTTCCCACATCCACAGCAGGCAGGATTCCCTTGCTGAAAAGATCCGGCGAAAGGTATATCTGGCCGTCCGTAATGGAGATAAGGTTTGTTGGAATGTAGGCGGAAATGTTCTGGGCCTCTGTTTCCACAACGGGCAGAGCCGTGAGTGAGCCGCCGCCAAGCTCCTTTGAAAGGTGGGTGCTGCGCTCCAAAAGCCGTGAATGGATGTAGAAGATGTCGCCTGGAAAGGCCTCGCGGCCTGGGGGCCTTTCCAGCAGAAGTGACATTTCCCGGTAGGCCCTGGCGTGCCGCGTGAGATCATCATACACGATGAGCACATCGCGGCCCTGCTCCATGAAATGCTCGCCCATGCTTGTTGCTGCATAGGGGGCTATGTACTGAAGGCCCGGCGGGTCCTGCTCGGTTGTAACCACCATCACTGTGTAGTCCAAGGCCCCGGCCTTTTGCAGGGAGGCTGTGAGCTTGGCCATTTCCGAGGCCCTTTTGCCTATGGCGCAGTAAATGCACAGAACGCCGAAATTCTTCTGGTTGATTATGGTGTCTGTCGCCACAGCGGTTTTGCCGGACTGCCTGTCGCCCACAATCAGCTCCCGCTGGCCCCTGCCTATGGGAATTAGGGCATCCACCACCTTTAAGCCCGTATTCAGCGGAACTGTTACAGGAGAGCGATCCATTATGGCCGGAGCGCTTCTTTCTATGGGCAGAAGCTTTTCTCCGCGCACGGCTCCGCGGTTGTCCAGCGGGCGGGCCAGGGGATCAACAACCCTGCCCAGAAGCTTTTGGCCCACTGGCACGGAAACCACCTGCCCGGTGCGCCGTACTGGCGCGCCTGCAAAAAGGCCTGCCCCCTGGCCCAAAAGCACGGCTCCCACGGAATCTTTAAAAACATCCAGGGCCATGCCGGTAAGCCCGCCGGGAAAGCTTAAAACCTCCTCGTAGCGCACGGATTTTAAGCCCTTGACCTGCACAACGCCGTAGCCCACGGAGGCAACGCGGCCCACATCCTCCGCCACAAGGTCGGCCTGCCCGCCTTTAAGGCCCTCTTCAAAAGCGGATTTTTCGGTTTTCAACAGGCGGAAAAGGTCCTGGTGCATCTTCACGCCTCCTCTTCCGGCGGCTTTTCGTCAGAACTCTGGCCTGTTTCATCCAGTATCATCTGCCCGGCCTTTTCCAAAAGAGCAGCCAGATAATCCTGGGCGCTCAACGCAAGCCTTTTGCCGCTGCCGTAAACAGATACGCCAAGCACAAGGCTTTCATCCGTCTCAAAATGGGGGGTAACGCTCACGCCCAGGCTCTTTTGCAAAGCTTGGACGATGACTTCTTGAGCCTTGTCCGAAAGGGGCAGGCTGCTTTGTACAAGGTGCGGCTCCCCGGTTTTGGCAAAGGCTTGGGTTAAAGAGGCCGCCTCATCAGGGGGGAGGTTTTCAAGCTTTTTGGCAAAGGCAAGAGCAATGCGGTCAACAAGGCTTTCATCTGCCAGGTCGGCAAGGATTTTGTTGCATATCTGGGCCACCTGCCCGGCGACAAGGCGGGAAAGCTCCTGCAAAAAGGCCTCCCTGTCCTGAAGCATGGCCTTTTCCCATGCCTTTTTCCGGCTGTGGGCCTCCTGCCTGGCCTGGGAAACAAGCTCATCTTTGAGAGTGGCTGCCTCATCGCGGGCCTGCTTTACAAGTTCGTCAGCCATAGCGGCAAGCTCGTTTTTTTGGGCCACAAGCTCATTTGCAGTCTGCTCCGCCTTTTCGCGCTGATTTTGGGCATCTTCAAACCTGTCGGCAATGGCCTTTTCGCGCTGCTTCATGGCCTTTACAATGCGCCCGTAAAGGAAGATGCGCAGAAGCACAACCAGTATGAGGAAGTTTACTATCTGGGCGAAAACCGTGAACCAGTCAATAAGCATGGCCTATCCTCCGGCCTGTTGGATTACGCGGTCCCAGAAAGGATTGGCGAAAAGCAGAATCATGGAAACCACAAAGCAGTAAATGGCCGTGGACTCAATCATGGCCAGTCCCACAAAAAGCGTCCGGGTTATGGTTGCAGTTTCATCCGGCTGCTGGGCAATGGATGCCAGGGCCTGGGCAACTGCCCTTCCCTGACCCAGAGCCGGGCCGACCGCGCCTATGGCAATGGTTATGCCCGCGGTGAATGCCGAGATCATTCCGATGAGCGTCACAGCGTCCATTGAGAAGCCTTCTCCTTTCTTGCCTTTTTTGTTGTCAGGCAGTCAGTCTGCACAAGTTGGGACAAAAATCGGCCGCAAACAT